>DBGGTD010000699.1:0-15782 GCA_051162585.1 Elainellaceae cyanobacterium | reverse complement strand
TTTGTCAGTCAATCAGGGCAGAGACTCACGATTCGACGTTTCTGTTAAGTATTGAGCAACCAATCGAGGATAAATTAGCAAAAAGAAACTCATCCATGCCAAAATCGGCATCGCAATGACTGCGGTAATCCACACCGTTCGAAACAAAATCCAACTGCCGCTTATCAGCATCACACCCGTTAGCGCAATCGACCACGGTTGACACCACCACGGCTTATAATCCCAAACCTTTGTTGAGGGGGGCTGAGGCTGATTCATCACATCAAAAGCTCAACTATAGAATCATCCACTATCATTTCAAAAATGTCGCGTCATGGCCTTGCTCAACCCGAATTTTAGCTTCCTTTTCAAACCAGGCGATCACCTGATCAATTGTTAAGTCTTCGAGGCTGATGCCCGTCTCCTCGGAAATTTGCTTGAGGGGCTTGAGCGAAGACAGCACGAGCTGAGTAAAAAATGATCTAAAGGAGTCGTCGGTTTCTAATCCTTGAGCCATGTTGGTTTGGACGCTTTTATCGTTCTCCACCCAATCAACAATTTGCTCTTCAGAAATTTGGGCGATCGCCTTACCCTCTTGCTGAGCGATCTGTTTCAGCACACGCAGCGAATAAATTGCAACTCTCGTCGAAAACTTTTCGCGCGACGACAGCAACGCCGTATCGACCTTAGCCGACTCTTCTACAGTTAGGAATCCATTTGCTTGAGGTTGAGGGGAGTGACTCACAGTTTAAACCTTGTCATCTTGAATCTTCTGCAACGGCACAACTCGCATACACTCCTATTTTCTCTGAATCATGTAGCCACACCGATGCTCGCCATTCGCAATCCAATGAGTTCGTTCAACCCAACAATCTTGAAGAGCTTCCTCAAACATTTCCAACTCGTGACCACACACCGTTGGAAACGACTGAGCAATGTGGGAAATCGCACAATTATATTCAGTAATCACATAACGAGGTACGGCTGACACGCCATGACTGGGATGGACTTCATTCGGCTCGATCAAATCCCACTCTGCCATGTAGCCTTCCGCCTTTCGAAGCTCTACTAGATTGGCAACTCGCTCTTGGATTGAGCCATTGCCAATCTGCTCACGATAATCAAGAGCTTTGCGCTCCCACTGCTTTCGCAGAATTGTTCCGACCTGGTCGTGACCAACCGTTTCAGCCAGGGTATCGAGCAGGTCAATTGCAAAGTCGTCAGATCGATCAGGAAGGCGATCGCGCCCTTCTTGGCTTAACTGATAAACATGCTGCGGGCGTCCCATCGAACGGTGTGAGTCTTGGTGCTCAATCAAGCCATCAGACTCCAAATCTTTGAGATGACGACGAATCGCCTGCGGACTAATGTCCAAATGGTCAGCTAAATCTTGGGCACTCGCGTGACCGCACTTGACCAGATGATCTAAGATGCCTTGCTTGGTGGAGGATTGTTGCGTGGTTGTCATCGTCTGCTAACTATTTAGACCCAAGTAAGCCGATAAACGTCTAAAATTGACTTTGACAACTTTAATGTTGCTAAAGTAGGCTACAAATAGTTAAGCAACAAAAAAGTTGTTTTGATTATAGAAGTTATTTGCTGTTCTGTCGCCCCTTCCCATGGATATATCAGCTCAAGAAAAACCACAACAAGCTACAGACAAGAGTCTCGAAGCGATGAGGCATTTTTCCGAAACTTACGCGAAGCGCACAGGGACATATTTTTGTGTTGATCCTGGCGTTACAGCTGTCGTGATTGAAGGACTGGCCAAACATAAAGACGATTTGGGTGCTCCTCTGTGCCCATGCCGTCATTATGAAGATAAGGAGGCTGAAGCAGCGGCAGCGTATTGGAACTGCCCATGTGTTCCGATGCGAGAACGGAAAGAATGTCATTGCATGTTGTTCTTAACGCCTGACAATGACTTCGCTGGAGACAAGCAAGAAATTGAATTTGAAGAGGTTCGTTCAACCACGAATCAGTACTAAATTTCTCCACATTATGCGTGAATTCTGAGATGAGTTACGAGAATGATTTTGAGTCATCTGTTTTAAGATCAATCAATTCTCGGAATTCACATTTTGAGTAAACCGAATCCGATGCTTGGAAGAGAGAGCCACCGATGACTGCAACGGTTAAATCTTTAGTCAATCAACCCTACAAATACGGTTTCGTGACTGACATTGAGTCAGATATGATTGACCGTGGGCTCAGCGAAGATGTTGTTCGCTTGATTTCTGAGAAGAAGAATGAGCCAGAGTTCATGCTCAACTTCCGTCTCAAAGCCTATCGGCAATGGCTCAAAATGGCGGAACCTAAATGGCCTCACGTCGTATATCCGCCCATTAACTATCAAGACATCATCTATTACTCTGCGCCTAAGAAAAAAGAGCAAGAGAAGCTAGGCAGTTTGGATGACGTTGACCCAACGCTTCTGGAGACATTTGAGAAACTAGGTATTCCATTGTCAGAGCAAAAGCGTTTGGCAAATGTAGCGGTCGATGCAGTGTTTGACAGTGTGTCTGTCGCAACGACCTTTAAAGAAAAACTAGCCGAAGAAGGCGTCATTTTCTGCTCAATTTCCGAAGCGGTTCATCATCACCCTGATTTGGTTGAAAAATACCTAGGGAGCGTTGTTCCGACAGGTGATAACTATTTTGCGGCTCTCAATTCAGCCGTATTCAGCGATGGCTCCTTTGTGTACGTGCCTAAAGGAGTCAAATGCCCGATGGATTTGTCAACCTATTTTCGCATTAACAATGGCGAATCAGGGCAGTTTGAGCGAACGCTGATTATTGCTGAAGAAGCCAGTTCTGTCACCTATCTAGAAGGGTGTACAGCGCCGATGTTTGATACCAATCAGCTCCACGCGGCTGTTGTCGAGTTAGTTGCTCTTGATAATGCGGAAATTCGTTACTCAACCGTGCAGAACTGGTTTGCAGGTGACGAATCAGGCAAAGGTGGAATCTACAACTTTGTGACGAAGCGCGGTCTTTGCCAAGGCGTGAATTCTAAAATTTCTTGGACACAAGTTGAAACTGGCTCTGCTATTACGTGGAAATATCCGAGCTGTGTGTTAATTGGCGATAATTCGGTGGGTGAGTTTTATTCCGTTGCGCTAACCAATAACTATCAGCAAGCCGACACTGGAACCAAGATGGTTCACATTGGTAAAAATACCCGGAGCACGATTGTTTCTAAGGGGATCTCGGCTGGAAAGTCCAAAAACAGCTACCGAGGGCTTGTAAAAGTAGGACCCAAGGCAGCAGGCGCCCGAAACTACTCTCAGTGTGATTCTATGCTGGTTGGTGATACTGCCGAAGCCAACACATTTCCTTATATTCAGGTGCAAAACAACACCGCAAACGTAGAGCACGAAGCCTCTACGTCGAAGATTGGAGAAGATCAGCTGTTTTACTTTATGCAGCGTGGCATCTCATTAGAAGACGCAGTTTCCATGATTATTAGTGGGTTCTGTAAAGATGTCTTCAATAAGCTGCCCATGGAGTTTGCAGTTGAAGCCGATCGCCTCTTAGCGCTCAAACTTGAAGGAACCGTTGGCTAAGTAGAGCTGGCATGTGTAGGTGCCTTGTGTGGCAACTGCAAACTAGCTTAAGAATGAATCGACTGTTGATGTTTGAGGTGGAGATTAAGGGGCGTACATGATTAACGAGGGCAGTAAGACCGTTCTATCAATTCGCGGGTTGACCGCGAGTGTCGATGGAGCGTCGATTCTAAAGGGTCTGGATTTAGAAGTCAAAGCAGGCGAAATCCATGCGATCATGGGTCCTAATGGCTCTGGCAAGAGTACGTTTTCAAAAGTCATTGCAGGGCATCCAGACTACGAGGTGACGGGTGGAGCGATCGCCTTCCAAGGGCAAAATCTGCTTGATCTCGAGGCTGAAGAACGGGCGAGAGGAGGCATCTTCTTAGCGTTCCAGTATCCCTTGGAGATTCCTGGAGTCAGCAATTTAGATTTTTTACGCGTCGCATACAATGCACGACGGAAGCACCAGGGGTTAGAAGAACTCGACGCCTTTGATTTTGACGAACTCGTTCAGGAAAGGCTGGACGTGGTCAAGATGGACCCTAGCTTTTTACATCGCAGTGTCAATGAAGGTTTCTCTGGCGGCGAAAAAAAGCGTAATGAGATTTTGCAAATGGCACTTTTAGACCCTAAGCTAGCCATTTTGGATGAGACTGATTCTGGCTTAGACATTGATGCGTTGAAAATTGTCGCAAATGGGGTCAATCAGCTTGCAAATCCAGATAATTCCATTATTTTGATCACCCACTATCAGCGTCTTCTCAACTATATTCAACCTGATTTTGTGCACGTCATGGATCGAGGACGTATTGTGAAGACGGGTGCGAAGGAGTTGGCTCTTGAGCTTGAAGAGCGCGGATATGATTGGGTTTTACAAGACGCTGCTGCGGGTGCGGAGGTGTGATGAGTACTCAAGCAACACCGAGTTTAGATCGACCCATGTTGGCAAAGATTGACCGGCAGGCATATTTGTCTGAGCTACTCAATTTACGCTCAGACTTTGATCAGGCTGCATTGAGTGCAGATGCGATCGCTTGGCTTCAAGAAATTCGCAGTCAGTCTGCTGACCGCGTGCGATCGCTATCAATTCCCACAACGCGGGACGAAGAATGGCGATTTACCGATTTATCCAATCTTCTCAAGACTCATTTTGTCTCTGCCTCAGATCCATCGGATGTCACTCCTAGTCATATTCGCCCGTTCATCTTGCCCGAAGCGCAAGAGAGCCGATTAGTGTTTGTGAATGGAGTGTATGCGCCTCACCTGTCATCTCTAACGGATTTGCCTAACGGGATATTAGTCGGAAACTTGACAGATGCTAAGCTCGCAACATCACTGCACTCTCGTATCAGTAGCTACTTAGGTAAACAAAACGGGCTAGATGAGACGTTTACGGCCTTGAATACGGCGAGCTTTAACGATTCAGCCATTATTTGGCTTGCTAAAAATCAAATTGCGGATGCTCCGATTCATGTTTTGTTTGTTTCCACGTCGGATGAATCTCCGATCGCGTCATTTCCTCGATGCGTCGTGATTGCCGAACCCAACAGTGCGGTCACATTCATCGAAGACTATGTCACGATCAAAGAAGGAACCTGTTTTACGGATGCGGTTACAGAAATCTGGGTTGAAGAAAATGCCCACGTCAATCATTGCCGCATCCAGCGTGAAAATGAGGCTGCATTTCATATCGGTAAGACGGCGATCGCCCAAGCTCGAAACGCTCGCTACGTATCTCATTCTGTCAACCTAGGTGCCCGTATGTCTCGACATAATCTAGACGTGTTCCAAACGGGTGAGCAAACCGAAACAACTTTAAATGGACTGACGTTAGTCGCTGGAGAGCAGCTTGCCGATACCCACAGCTTGATTTCATATGCTGCACCGCACGGAACGAGCAAGCAATTGCATAAGTGCATCGTTGATGACCGATCTCACGCGGTTTTTAATGGAAAGGTGAATGTTCCTCAAGCCGCCCAGCTAACTGATGCAGCACAGCTTAACCGGAATTTGTTGCTTTCACCTAAGGCGCGCGTTGACACCAAACCTCAGCTTGAAATCGTTGCTGATAATGTTAAATGCACTCACGGGGCAACTGTTAGCCAGCTTGATGCAGACGAAGTTTTTTATCTCCAAAGCCGAGGAATTGACGTAGCGAGCGCTCAAAATCTTTTAATTTATGCGTTTGCGGCTGAAATTCTTGAGCAGCTTCCAGTCAGTTCACTAAAAGAAATGCTGTTAAAACATGTTGCTCAATATGGTCGCTGATCAGATTCGTAGACATCCCATTTTCTACCTTTACCCGCTTTACCTATGACTGTTGCTCAAGAAAGATCACTTGCTGCTAAAGTCCGTGCCGATTTTCCGATTCTCGCACAGGAAATTCATGGCAAGCCGTTAATTTATTTTGATAGTGCTGCGACGTCCCAAAAGCCTCAGATAGTCTTGGATGCATTGCAGCACTACTACAATCACGACAATGCCAATGTGCATCGGGGGGTTCATACTCTGAGTTCGCGGGCAACAGATGCCTATGAGGGTGCACGCGACAAAATTGCGCAGTTCATCAATGCCGAATTTCGTGAAGAAATTATCTACACTCGGAATGCGAGTGAAGCCATTAATTTAGTTGCGTATGCGTGGGGTTTGAATCATCTCACGCCGGGCGATGAAATCATTCTCTCGGTCATGGAGCATCACAGCAATTTGATTCCATGGCAGATGATTGCCCAGAAAACGGGTGCTGTTCTGAAATTCGTCGAACTAACGGAAACAGAAGAGTTTGATTTAGCTCAGTTCAAGAGCTTAATGTCTGATCAAACTAAGTTGGTCGCGGTGGCACATGTATCTAATACGCTAGGTTGTGTTAATCCCGTGTCTGAGATTACTGCGATCGCTCATCGCCATGGCGCAAAGGTTTTGATTGACGCTTGTCAGAGCGTGCCTCATATGACCATCGATGTGCAAGCACTCAACTGTGACTGGCTCGTTGCGTCAGGGCACAAAATGTGCGCCCCAACCGGCATTGGGTTTCTCTACGGCAAACGCGATTTATTACGCTCTATGCCACCGTTTCTGGGCGGTGGTGAAATGATTGCGGATGTATTTTTAGACCACGCCACCTATGCCGATGTGCCTCATCGATTTGAAGCAGGTACACCGGCTATTGCAGAAGCGATCGCTCTAGGAGCCGCGGTTGACTATCTTTCTGGCATCGGCATGGACGCTATCTATGCCTATGAGAATGAGTTAACGGCTTACCTCTTCCAACAGCTTGCAACGATTCCCGAAGTCCGTATGTACGGCCCGAAGCCAACTCCCACAGGCGCAGGTCGTGCCTCGTTAGCATCATTTACGACAGGGGCAGTCCATCCCCACGACCTTTCAACCATTTTGGATCAGGCAGGCATTGCAATTCGGGCAGGGCATCACTGTACTCAGCCTCTCCATCGCTATCTTGGAGCCCAGTCTACGGCGAGAGCTAGCCTATATTTCTATAACACCCGCGAAGAAATCGACGAATTTGTTAAATCCTTGAAAGAAGCGATCGATTTCTTTGGCAGCATCTTTGGCTAGTCATCGGTTTGACCTCTACAGGTCAGGTAAATGAACATGCCCCTGACGCAAAATCTGCCAGCGATCGCCCCTCCATTGCGCGACTGTTGATGGCACCCCTGAATTCGGCTGCTGCGATGACTGTTGCGTATGATGAAGCGATGCCAGTCTGGCAAGCTCATCATCGGTGAGCATCAGCACATCGGGAAACTGCTCATCAATGGTATTGAAAGTCGTTAATGGGGGATGCCCTGACCGATTGGCGCTTGTCGTCGCGAGTGGCCCTGTTTGTTCCAACACATGACGGGCGATCGCGCAATCTGGTACTCGCACTCCAATGGTTGTTGCATCAGTTGGATTGATCGCTTTAGGCAGGCGATCGCTCGCGGGAAGCACCAATGTTAATGCACCCGGCCAATAGCGGTCTGCAACCTGATTCCAAGCGTACTGTTCTGCTGAGCTTCCCTGCACATATGCCCATAAATCAGCGGCACATGAGCCCATCAGAATCAAAGGCTTGGTTAGGCTACGCTGTTTAGCTTCAAAAACCAGGTCTGAGCGATCGGGGCGCACCGCCAGAGCAGGAACAGTATCCGTAGGGAAACTAATCACGTGTTTTCCGGAGATAGCTCCTGCGACTAAATCAGATAACGAGACTCGCATAGATGAGGATGAATGGTTCAACAGTTGGTCAATCGTGTTATGTCAACAAAGATAACCTTTCTGCTAAAAAGTCAGTCGCTGCCTCAGTACTCAAGGGTTTAGAAAAGAGATATCCTTGCCCGCTCTCACATTGCAATGCTTTGAGTTGAGCGAGTTGTTTAGCGGTTTCAACTCCTTCTGCGACAACATCCATTCCCAAGTTCCAGGCAAGCGTGACCACCGTTTGAATAATTTCCATCTTTTCGGCATCACTATCAACCCCATCAACAAACGATCGATCGATTTTCAGCGTATCAATCGGGAATCGATATAAATGCCCCAACGACGAATACCCCGTGCCAAAATCGTCGATCGACAGGCTAATTCCTAATGCTTGCAATTCATGCAGCATGCATTTAGCAGAATCTACATTTTCCATAATGGTACTCTCAGTAATTTCTAACTTGAGGCTAGTTGCACTGAGTCCGGTTTCCTCTAAGATTTGGCGAATCTGATCGACTAGACTGGGCTGCGAGAATTGCTTTGCAGATAAATTTACGCTAACTGAAAGAAGCGGATGGGTTGGAAATTGTTTCTGCCAGGTCGTCATTTGTTGGCACGATTCCCGAAGTACCCACCATCCCAAGGGAATAATGAGTCCGGTTTCCTCTGCAACTGGAATAAAATCTGTCGGGGATATAATTCCTCGCTCAGGGTGATACCACCGGAGCAACGCTTCGAAGCCAGTAATACAACTATTTCTAATGGAAAAGATCGGCTGATAATATAGCCTGAATTCTTGCTGATCTAAGGCGCGACGCATATCGTTCTCTAGCTTCAGCAACTCAACGGCTTGCTTATGCATAGTCGCATCAAACACTTCATATCGTCCGCGCCCGCCTGATTTTGCTCGATACATTGCCGTATCAGCATCCCGCAACAGTTCGTCAGGATTGATGTAATCTGGAGTGCCAAGAATAATGCCGATGCTGGCGGTCGCAAAGATTTCATGCCCGCTCAGGTTATATGGCACTTTGAACTGCTGTTGAATTCGTTCGGCGATATCAATCGCACTGATACCTGCTTGGATATCACTCAGAAGAATCACAAACTCATCGCCCCCTAAGCGAGCGATGGTGTCTCCTGATCGAACACAGGATTTGAGGCGTGCCGACACGGCCATCAAAAGCTGATCGCCGATGAAATGCCCCAGACTATCGTTGATTACCTTAAAGCGATCGAGGTCTAAAAATAAGATCGCGAAGGAAGGGAGCTTACATCGCTTTGAGAGCTGAATAGTGTGATCTAAGCGATCCATAAACAAGGCTCGATTGGCCAACCCTGTGAGAACATCATGAAATGCATCGTATAAGAGTCTTTCTTCAGCGTGCTTGCGAGCAGTGATGTCAGTTAAAGAGCCTGCAATGCGGTAGGCTTGACCGTCTGCATTTCTCAGAGCAACTCCACGAGTGAGAACCCAAAGATAGGTTCCATTGCGATGACAGATGCGGTGTTCGCTTTCGAAATGGGGAGTCGATCCGTTTAGATGACAATCAAGCTCTTGCTTGAAGGAAGTCAAGTCGTCTGGATGAACCCGGCCATACCACTCATCTAAGGTTGTGCCAATACTCTCTTTCTCATACCCCAACATCGCTTTCCAACGATGCGAAAAGTACACAACGTCTGTGCGCAGATTCCAATCCCATAAAGCATCTTTGGCTCCTCGAATCGCGAGTGCGTATCGTTCTTCGCTCTCACGAAGCGCGGCTTCGGCTTCTTTTTTGTTAGTAATATCTTGAACAAATCCTTCGTAATGTGACGGATTTTGATCGGTATCGTACACGAGGCTCACACTTTCGGAAATCCAAATGATGGTGCCGTCTTTGCAATAAACCTGAGATTCAAACTGAGAAACATTGCTGCGTTGTTGGATCAGGTGTTCAAACTCTAGGCGGCGATCGAGATTGACATAGTGACGACTGACATCAGCAACACACGAGATGAGTTCTTCACACGATTTATAACCATATAAGCGCGCCAGTGCGGGATTAACGGTCAGATACCGCCCTTCAAGATTCGTTTGAAAAATGCCGATAACGGCGCGCTTGAAGATATGACGGTATTCGTCATCGATTGGCGAGTTGGTTGTCATCACGGCACTATCCGAAGTTGTGATATGAGCACTGCGTGAGCGCCGTAGAAAACCGCGTTATTTTGTAAAAACTTTTCACCGTTGAATTTAAATTGCTCTTCAAGTCAGTAATTTTTTTTGAATCTATACCGCTACTAAGCCTCAGTATTCCCTAAAAGAGTTTGCCACTCACTGATAGATCTCTAGTTGATTGACCAAATCATGGGTTAATCTTGCAACGACTAGGGTGTCTCTAAGAGACTAATTGTGTCTTCATACTCCCCTCACACTTTTTGGAGCCTATAAAAGAGTAAGTAAAGATACAGTTTTGAGCTGGTTGTTATGAATCTATGGCATTTAATGTAGGACGTGCGCCGATGGGTATCGCTCTGCAAAACCGCAAATTTCCCATCAATGCTAAGAAAAACAGGGTTTTATGGGTTCTATAGTTAATTGTGACCACCGACTTAGCAAGCCTACTGCTCACACACAATTCACAAGCGATTTAGGGTCGCTATAGTTTATAGCCGATTTTTTGAGTGCGATCGCATTTAGAAATATTCACATAGGGTTATATTCTAAATATCTTGAATTTGATTAGATATAGATAATTTATCAAGACAAAAATCATTGGCAATTTTCTATTTATTTTATTTCTTTGAGGTTGAATGAACAGTTTATTTTCTGGGGCGATCGCTCTTATATAGGGCGATTTTTTTGTTATATGACTATTTTTTATAAACAGGGATACGAGCAAATTTTCTATCAAAGTTTTACATTCGAAGTTTTACATTTTTATGATTTTATAGATTCCTTATAAAGCAGCTTACATGTAAAAGAACATATAAAGAAGGTGCTAAATACTCGTAGCATTACTGATATATTGATAGACTTTTGAGGTGAGAATCTAGACATCCTAAAAATAGATATAAATAGCATAAAAGCCCATGCATTATGCTTTTCTAGATTCATAATTAAGCATCAAATTTAATTTTTGGTGCGATTTCACTGAGCCAAATGGTATGAATTCAGCGACCAAAAGCTGGTTGACAGCTTTCAAATGCCGGTTTTAAAATCTTAGCTACTGTCAAAATCTGGTTCAAATTAGCTGTGTCTTAAAGCTATTTGCGCCACCTATCCAAATAGTCGGAGAGTCCGAATTATGCCAAACATTGTAGTTCAAGCGGAAGACATCTCTACATTAGTTGGCTACATAGTAGAGAATGATGCGGATGCGGATAATGGTGCGTTACTTTCCCTCTTTAATGGAAGTGCGCCAACAAGTCCATCCGAGGGAACTGCTTCATTTACATTCAATAATTCGGCTGGTTTTTATGACATTCGTCTCGGTTATTTTGATGAGAGTGATGGTCAATCATCCGTTGAAATTTCCGTCGATGCATTATCAGCCGGAATCGTTAACTTCAATCGAGATCTCGGCAGCGGCGGCGTTGATCCTGCTACTAAAACTCGGACATTTGATCCAACTGAGCCGGGTATTCCTGTCGATGCCCAACTCGATATTGAGAATGTCAGAATTGCCAGCGACTCCCTGATTTCCCTGAACGGATCCCTAAACGGTACCGAATTTGCGCGAGTCGATTTCGTTGAGTTCATCCCTGTTGCCACCGGAACTCTGGCTTTCAGTGCACCAAGCCTAACGGCAGCAGAAGACGCATCCACCGTTCAAGTAACAGTCACCCGTACGGGCAGCTCAGACGGCATTGTCAGTGCAGGGGTCAGCGTTGTTGGTGGAACAGCATCAGCAGCGGACTTTACTCTCGGCACCACGGTTGTCACCTTCGCAGATGGGGAAACCGAAAAGCTTGTCACCGTTGATCTCATTGATGATGATCTCGTTGAAAATGCTGAAACTATCAGCTTAGGGTTGTCTTCTATTGATGAATCTTTCATCGGTGCACAAAGCACAACGCTTCTGACAATTACCGATAACGATACGACTACTTCTCCTCCGTCACCCCCTACACCACCTGATGATGGTGGCAGTGGCAATGGCTCAGGGGGTGGGTCAGACGACGATGGCCCAATTATTATCGACGATGGCCCAATTATTATCATCGACGGCGATGTAATTCTCGGCACAAGCGGTAACGATATATTCGTTGGGACTGAGCGAAACGACCGAATTCGAGGTTTCAGAGGAAATGATGTCCTCTTTGGAGGAGACGGTGATGATATTATCATCGGCAATGCGCTGAGCGATCGATTACGGGGCGGAAACGGCGACGATACGCTCCGTGGCGGAATGGGGTCAGATCTCCTCATCGGCTGGGACGGAGATGACATCCTCATTGGTAACGGGCTTAGCGATACGCTGAAAGGAGGGTCTGGTGACGATACCATTCGTGGTGGGTTGGGTGCTGATGTTCTCCGAGGGGGGGCAGATAATGACAAGCTCTACGGAGGAAACAGCAGCGATACGCTTCGCGGTGGTAGCGGTGATGACTTACACGTCTGTGGTGCTGGAAATGACACAGCTCGCGGTGGGCGTGGTGATGACAAAGCACGCGGCGGCGGTGGCAGTGATACTCTCATTGGTGGCGACGGTAACGATATTCTCTTTGGGGGTGGGGGTGAAGATCTCCTGATTGGCGGTAGTGGCAATGACTTGCTGAATGGTCGACGAGGAGAAGACCTGCTTGTGGGCGGCAGTGGTGAAGATACCTTTGTGATTGCTGCTAACCAGGGATTAGATACCATCCGAGACTTTGAAAGCGGAGACGATAAGCTGAAAATTCTCGGAAGTGTGGAATTTAGCAGCTTGTCGATTACCCAAGCAGGAAACGGTGCTCTAGTTAGTTTTGAAAACAAGGACATTGCCTTGCTTGTGGGTATCGAAGCCACCGTGATTTCTGCATCTGATTTTGTATAAAGTCTAAGTTAAACGTGTCTTCGGCTCAGTTAAGTAGTCGTTCACACCTGAGCCGTTTAACTGAGCCGTTGATGATACAGCCTGACGCTAGAGCGTCAGGACAGCGTCAGGACAGCGGCAGGACGTTGAACGTGTGTAGAACCTCCGCGCCGCGGAGGTTCTACACACAAACCTGAGATCGTAGGGCCATAGATCTGTTTGCGACATAGAATCACTAGTTTCTTCATAACAGGTCGGACGGGGTCTGACCTGTTTTTCTGATGCTCAAACGAACCCCTCTAACGCGAGAGCGTAAGGCTATAAAAGATTCTTCTCTCGTTAGAGTATAGGGTAGTTGTTAGAGTCAGTTGATTGAAATAAGAACCTACGATGATTTACCTACCAGTTTCATTGGTCTTGTTTCTATTGCTTGTGCTGGTATTACCGTTTTTATGGATCTTTTTAACAGTCGATATCGTGCAGGATGCCGCTGCAAAGTTGGGATTTTCTCCCGAAGCGGCTCTCTTGCTCTTTGCAGCCATCATTTTGGGAGGCGCAATTAATATTCCGCTTTATCGGGTGGAATCTCAAGTTGAAGCCTTTGATGAGCTAACGTCATTCTGGCTCAATCAGTTTTGGGGAATCCCAACCCACCGCATCAAACAATCGACTGTAGTAGCGCTTAACGTCGGCGGAGGGCTGATTCCGTCGGTATTAGCCCTCTATCAATTTGGGCGAGCATCTGTATTTGCCATTTTGGTAGTGACTGCCATCGTCACAGTGGTCAGCTATTGGGGCGCTAAAGTAGTTCCTGGTATTGGCATTCAGATGAATCCGTTACTTGCACCGATTACTGCGGCATTATCAGCATTAATGATTGCAAACGCAGCGCAGGCAGCGCCCGTCGCCTTTGCAGGGGGAGTCTTAGGGACGCTAATCGGAGCAGATATTCTGCATCTTAAAGAAATTCAGGAAATGACTCCGGGTGTTCTGAGTATTGGTGGTGCGGGTGTGTTTGACGGGGTGGCGTTATGCGGGCTTTTCGCTTTGCTTCTAACCTAGTCGCGTTAGTTGGATATATGCCTTGAACGGCGATCGCTCCCCAATTGCCTCCAATCGCTCCTAATATTAAGGGATTCTAGATTTTAATCTAAGACTTGAAAGCAAAATCTGCACTATGAAAAGCGCTCCCCGACATCTTATAGTGGAGTTGCCGCCGATAAACTATGAAGGCGAAACGTGGTTAAAGCAATTACTATTCTTGGCTCTACAGGGTCTATCGGAACTCAAACCTTAGATATTGTGACGCAATATCCGGAGCAGTTTCGAATTGTAGGACTCGCAACTCGCCGCAATGCATCGCTGCTTGCTCAACAGATTTGTCAGTTTCATCCTGAGATTGCAGCAATTTGTGATGAGACTCAACTTTCAGTATTGAAGGAGGCGATCGCTCACCTTGATCCTCAACCCATTGTGTTAGCAGGCGAGGCTGGCGTCACCGAGGTTGCTCGATACGGGGATGCGGAAGCAGTCGTTACAGGAATTGTGGGCTGTGCGGGGTTGCTTCCTACCATCGCAGCCATCGCAGCCGGGAAAGATATTGCTCTTGCCAATAAAGAAACCCTGATTGCTGGAGCGCCCGTGGTCTTACCGTTGGTTGAGCAGCACAACGTCAACCTGCTTCCGGCTGATTCAGAACATTCCGCTATTTTCCAATGCCTTCAGGGAGTGCCCGATGGTGGGGTACGACGCATTATTTTGACGGCATCCGGCGGTGCTTTTCGCGATTGGCCGGTCGAGACGTTGGCTGAGGCCAAAGTAGCAGATGCCCTAAAACATCCGAACTGGTTGATGGGGCAGAAGATTACGATCGATTCTGCCACCTTGATGAATAAGGGATTAGAGGTCATCGAAGCCCATTTTCTATTTGGGATGGATTATGACCAAATTGATATTGTTATCCATCCTCAGAGCATTATCCATTCGCTCATCGAGCTGCAAGATACGTCTGTTCTTGCACAATTGGGTTGGCCCGACATGCGTCTACCATTGTTATATGCATTGTCTTATCCTGAGCGCGTTTCAACCGATTGGGAGCCCCTTAATCTGGTCAAAGCGGGTGATCTGACATTTCGAGAGCCCGATCACAAAAAATATCCATGTATGCAGCTTGCCTATGCAGCAGGGCGAGCGGGTGGATCAATGCCTGCTGTTCTAAATGCGGCTAACGAGCAAGCGGTTCAACTCTTTTTAGACGAAAAAATTCAGTTTTTAGATATCCCTAAGATTATTGAAACAGTGTGCGATCGCCACCGTGACAACAATCGGGCTCAGCCGACCTTAGATGAAATATTGCAGGCTGATCGATGGGCACGCCAAGAAGTTGTACGAGCAGGGCAAGCGATTAATGCGGGCGATCGCACCATCAGGGTTTAGGGATTTGCGCCCAAATAACGTACCCATCAACCCGGTTTCGACTGCGCTCACCCTACTCGCATCAAGAGTCTCGACTGCGTCAAATCGCCTAAGCTACAATATTGTCGACCTTACAACCCAATGAAGTTGATGAGCAGTCCTCTGCGGGGCCTTAAGTATTTGCCGTGGGCATCCCTCTTGCAAGCCGCGTCTTTGACAGTTTTGATTGTTACAGTTTTAGACTGGATATTGATTCGGTTTGGTGCCAACATTCGTTTAGTTCGAGATGCGATCGCACTGCTCTATTCAGGGATGTTGAGCCTAGTTGTCGGTTTTGCAGTCGCATTTTGCCTCGGAGCGTTAGCGGTCTGGCTGCTCGATCGGGTGTTTAAACAATCCATCACCAATGACGCCAATCTTTGGGGTCTCCTGCTTTGCTTGATCCTGGTGTTGATTATCAAATCTTGGTTCATTCCAGGTTTTTTGTTGGATTCTCAGCAGGTTGCGATTATTGGAGCTGTCTTTGGTGTGTTTTTGTCGAGACAGTCGTTTGTGCGATAAGCGCGTCGGTGTTTACTGGATTACAACTCATTACATCTGACCCATTACATAATTGAGCGCAATGCCCTGAGCGCTTCTTC
>DBGGTD010000698.1:0-3807 GCA_051162585.1 Elainellaceae cyanobacterium | reverse complement strand
TTGCAGCTCGGCAAGCCCAAGAATCGCCGTTGGGTTCTACTAACGATAATGACGACAATACTGTCACCTCGGGTCAGGCTCCGCAATCTGGATCTCCACAGTCGGGGATTATTACGCCTGCTCCCTCGGCCTCTGGTCGAATCGATGTTCAACCGGCAGACAGAGGTGGGGGGCTCGGTTCTGAACAGCCACTATTTACCCGCGAAGAGGTGCAACGATTTTTTCTCGTTGTTGTCTCTGGCAGTATTGGCAGCGTGGTAAGCGTCATGGTGCGATTACGCTCGGTTGATGCTCAAAATCGGGCGAAATCAATGGCTCCCTTTTTCTCTGGATTTTTTAAGCCGATCATCGGAACTGCATTTGCGCTTTTCATTTTGGCGCTGTTTGAAACCAATATTGTGGCATTTCCGAGCATCCAATCGGGTACTCCCCAAAAATATTTGTATATTGTGCTCGCCTTCACTGCTGGGTTTAGCGAAATTTTAGTTCCAGATATTTTGACGAAAACGGAGCAATCGATTGCTGGAAAGCCTTCTCAAAGCCAGTCTAAGAAGTCTGAATAGAATCAGTAGACGTTTGAGGAACCTCAGAACAGGCAAATGATGTCCTCTTGTTAGAGTAGTAGGTAAGACATCGTGCGGTGACTAACGAACGCGCGATCGCCTTGCTCATTTTCCATGTTTCATGTTTTTCCCTGTTTATATAGGCTGAAGTCTGGAGTCCAATGAATTTCAATCGATACAAACGAGTCAGTGCTGTGATGGTGCTGATCGCCCTAGGTAGCAGTATTGCTGCATTCCCTGCGATGGCGGCAGATAGCTTTGGGGCGATCGCCATGTCTCCCACAACCGGGGCATGGGGAGTAACATTTGATTATGGCAGCAGAGTCATGGCCGAACGAGAAGCTCTTAGGCAATGCGGTCAATCAGACTGTACTATCCGGATTTGGTTTAAGAATCAATGCGCGGCACTCGTTCACAACGACCAATCGATGGCATGGGGCTTGGGAAACACGCTTCAAACTGCTCAGGCAAATGCGCTTGATGCGCTTGGCAACTCTGGACAAACGTTAGCTCAAGTCTGTAGTAGTCGTTGATGGATCATTAGCTAATAGTTGCCTTATACCGGCGCGATATACTGTGCGCGATCGAAATATTTCCTATCAAAACGCTATAGTATTGCCTTCAGTTGTAACCTTGCAGATTTGATGAGTTACGAGTTAGAAAATCAAGAATGGTGGGTACAGCGGTGGGTTGATTTGCTCAACTCCTACCGATTTAAGAAGCGGCTAGAAAGAGGACGCATCTACGCCAGAGAGGGCAACATCCTCAGCATCGATTTTCAGGATGAAAAGGTTCAAGCTAAAGTCCAAGGAACCGCTCCAAAGCCTTATACTCTCTCGATTTCTATAGACCCCTTCAGCGACGAAGATTGGGATTTTGTGATCGATACGATGGCTCAAAAGGCAGTGTATTCTGCCAAGCTTTTGGCAGGTGAGATGCCTGATGATATCGAAGAGGTCTTCACGTCAAATGGAGTCAGCCTATTCCCATTTGCCTTGTCAGATGTTCATTCTCGATGTAGCTGTCCCGATCCCAAAAATCCTTGCAAGCATATCGCCGCCGTGTATTACCAGCTTGGCGATTTTTTCCGAGAAGATCCCTTTGTGCTATTTCAACTTCGGGGGCGAACTCGTGCCCAGATTTTAGACGCATTAAGACAAAAGCGAAGCGGGGCATCATCGGCTTCCGAATCATTTGAAACCGAAGAGAGCCAGCCTGTTAAATCAGACCAAGACGCAGTACCGCATTCGCTGACTCTCCATCACTTTTGGGACTATTCTGCCCCCCTTGATCCCAGCCTGGTGGTAATCACCCCCTCTGGCGGACAAACAATCTTGGATGTTTTAGGTAAAATGCCACTCGCCGCAACAGATGCACAAACCGTTCGCCAACATCTAGATGGAATCTATCAAGCGGTTAGTCAGCACGCCATGATGACAGCACTGAGCCGGAATTCTTAAGACGTAAAACGATTAGTATGCGCGTAGTTGTTCAACGAGTTTCCTCCTCCCAAGTTACCGTTGCGGGCACCTGTGTTGGCAAGATTGGACGAGGATTAAACCTTTTGGTGGGTGTGGCTGCATCAGATACCGACGCTGAACTTGATTGGATGGTGCGTAAATGTTTGGACTTGAGAATTTTTCCCAGCGAAGAGAGCGATCGCTTTGAGTATTCAGTTCGAGATATTGGTGGCGAGATACTTGTAATCAGTCAATTCACTCTCTATGGCGACTGTCGTAAAGGACGACGCCCCTCGTTCGACCAAGCAAGCCCCCCGCACCTTGCCGAAGCACTCTATGATCGATTCGTCGATACGCTGCGACAGATGAGTGGGTTGCGGGTAGAGACAGGGCACTTTGGTGCTATGATGAAGGTTTTCATCGAAAATGACGGGCCTGTAACACTGCTCCTTGAGCGGGAAGCCGAGTGAATCTGATGCGCCGATTACTTGCATAAGTTTTTCAAATCTTTTATTAGCATTAAATCATTGACAACTTATTGATTAATTTACTAATGTAAAGAAGCATTACGTACTTAGTTATTTCTAAACCTTCCCTCCAATGCTCAACGCTGTAGCCTGTCACTATCTAAAAGACCGCAAGAGCTACCCAATCAATGCTTCCTTGCAGGCAGAGGTTCAACGCACCGTTTTTTGCGACTTTGATGGGCCTATTGTTGATGTTTCTGACCGATACTACAGTACCTACTGCACGGCATTAGATCATGTGAACTCGGTCTCTCAGGGGCAGTATCAAGGGCGATCGCTGCATCGGCTTACAAAGCATCAGTTTTGGCAAATGAAGTGTAATCGCATTCCAGATCCTGATATTGCTGCACATTCAGGACTGCAAGGCAATCAGATTGATATCTTTCTTGAAAAAGTACAAACGATTGTGAATCAACCGAGTTTGCTTCATCACGACCAGTTACAGCCGGGAGTGAGGAGCGCGCTTGAGCTTCTTTACATGCATCATGTCAAGCTGATACTCGTTAGCCTGCGCCATCAAACCCAGTTGACTCGTTTGCTAGAACACCATCGTTTGTCGCATCTCTTTGCAGGTGTGTATGGGGCTCAAGATCGCAACTCCGCCTATGGGAATTGTGCAACGCAAAAAAATCATCTGCTGGAAACGGCGATCGCCCACCACAATTTATCTAAGGCAGGCGAACAATGTTGGATGATTGGCGATACCGAGGCAGATATTCTAGCGGGGCAGGCTCACGAAATTCCGACATTTGCCTTAACTTGTGGGATTCGTAGCAAAGCATATTTATCTAGGTTTCATCCGACTCGCATCCATGACAATTTATTGTCTGCTGCCCGCAACGTGATCACAGCAGAACCAGTTATGTCTTTAGTTCTATAGCCTGAAGAGATGATTGACTGTAAGATACCAGAATCGATCGGCGCTATCATGACGAAAAGCATTATAGCTTTATTTGTCTAAAGCTTTTTTCATCCAGATTCTGCCCACATCCCCCCGAGGGGGATGTTATCCTATGTGAAGTAACAGATGGGCGTCGTGGTCAAATTCGTCATAGTGTCGATATATCCACATCGAACAGTATCAAGCGCGTGTGGCTTAGCGAACTGCCTGGCTGGATAACTACAGCGTCCTGACGTTCAAGAACCTTATCCGACTGAATACCGAGGTGCAAAGCGTGGTTGCGACCCCTGAGAAGTCTTTAGACCAAAATCCCGATTCTGCTCAAACCCCTAATTCTGGCTCTGCGGGTGACCGAG
>DBGGTD010000697.1:0-2120 GCA_051162585.1 Elainellaceae cyanobacterium | reverse complement strand
CTTCGAGTGTCTGCATGGCAGCAGGGTCGCTCTCTTCGTAGAGAAGTTCTGCAATCGCGTCAAGATGGCTCTGCAGTTGAGCCGCTTTGTCTGGAGTCATAGCAGCGTACCTCAGGTTGAGTGCCTCTATCTTCGGTCAAACGTCCACTCACTGCAAACCTGACATGCTCCCGATTAAACCTAATGAGTACAAGTCGCTTAGCTGACCCCCTTAACGACAGAACTTAGAACGTAATTAAGGTCAGCGGAAGGCTTCCCCTTACGATACGTCACCATTGCAAGGTGATTCATTAGCGCTTTGTAACCTTCAAAAGCTGATTGCCGTTTTTCTGAAATTGATACGGAACCGTCAAAATTTCGAACTGACAGTTTTCTTTCGCCAGAGTTTCTATGACGACAGGCAATGCAGGAGCCAGATCACCTGAAAGCGCCACAATGGGAAAAATTCTGATTTCATCCGCTACTCTGCACAGTTCTCGAATGGCTTCGAGATGAAACTCGATGGAGAGCTGTTCGGAATAGCTGAACAAGAAATGTCCGCACAGGACTAAATTAAAGTGGCGATCGCCAAAGGGTAGACGAGGCAATTCGGCAAGTTGATACCGCCCCTGCTGTCGCCCCGTTGGAAAATCATCTAGAAACTGGCGCATCGCACTGAGCCGAATTTCTCCTAACTGCTCTGGAGAACTGATGGAGTCCCAGACATAAGAGTCAATATTCTCCCGAACGCCTTCTAGAATTACGGGATAGGTGTTTTGAATGCGGCGCTCAATTTCATCGACTGAAAACTGATAAATCGGATCGCAGGAAACCACCGCATGTCCCTGTCGAGTCATCTCAGCATTAAAGCTTGCCGGACCTCCAGCGCAGTCTAAGATTTTGCGATGCAAATCATTGGAGGTCAGATGAAACATTCTTGAATATTCATCGAGCGATCGCCCCCACGGTACGACCGTCTCAAGCTGTAGTCCCATAGTATGGCTCAGGGCTAACCCTGACTCCTAGATTAATTCGCCTTTCATTACCGTCACGGCTTGCCCGCTCAGCATAATCCGATCGCCTGCACAACGCACTTTGACCACTCCGCCACGCGCAGATGCTTGATAGGCCAGGAATTCATCTTTACCGAGGCGATCGCGCCAAAATGGTCCTAAACAACAATGAGCTGCCCCGGTCACTGGATCTTCGTTGATCCCGATTGCAGGAGCAAAAAATCGAGACACAAAATCAAATTCCGAAGCATTGCCTCGACTCGTGACAATGACTCCGTGGGCAGGCAATGTTGCAAGAGCGGTAAAGTCTGGAGTCATTTTACGGACTGACTCCTCATCCGCAATTTCAACGAGATACCCTAAGGAATTTTGGTAAACCCCATTGATAACTCCCTCCATCGCCTTCGCCAGCTCAGGAGGAACAATAGGGGCATCGCGAGAGGGGTTAGCAGGAAAGTCAAGTTCAATCCAATCGCCTAACGAGCGGGCAAGCAGCAAGCCACTTTTGGTGTGAAACCGAGCCTCTTGGTTTTCGGGTAGATGCCCTTCAGACCATAAGACATGGGCACTAGCTAAAGTCGCATGCCCACATAAATCAACCTCAACGGATGGGGTAAACCATCGCAATCGATATCCGTCCTCTTCTTCGAGCAAAAATGCAGTCTCAGAGAGATTCATTTCATTCGCAACAGTCTGCATCCACTCGTCAGATTGAGGTTCAGGCAGCACGCAAACCGCAGCTGGATTACCCGCAAAGGGGCGATTGGTAAAGGCGTCGACTTGAAGAATAGTGAGTCCCATTATGGTAAACCGTTGAGGTAATAGATAACAGAATTATGCAATATAGCGATCCTAAATCGCTTGTGAATTGTGCGTGAGCGGTGGGGCGTTGCCCGCCCCACCGCTCACAACCCATCTGGGATTGCAACAGTTTCTCAGAGATGATGATGCAAAATTTATGACAATTTCAGAAAATTTGGGATGGTTCAGTTGCGACTCTGATGATGGGGAATATAGCCTTATACCATTTCTCAAACAACGTGCACTAAATAGTCAGGGCATTTAAGATGAAGGAATATCCTGTCAATGAGGCAACGGTTGCCCGACTCAACGCATTGAGTTCAGCAA
>DBGGTD010000696.1:0-6267 GCA_051162585.1 Elainellaceae cyanobacterium | reverse complement strand
CAACCATTCCCTTGATTTTGTGGCGATTTTCACGCAGGTAAGTCATGTCCGGTAACACAATATTGACCCCGTGCATGCCGTCTGTCGGAAATGATAAGCCTGCATCAATCAAAATGATTTCGTCGTTGATTTCAAAGACACAGGTATTCTTACCAATCTCGTGCAGACCCCCGAGAGGGATAATTTTAAGGGTGCTTGAAGGTTCGTTCTGACTCATGTAAATCCTATATAGATAACGGTTTTCAGCGGCTCCAATGCTTGATAGAAACAATGGAGTAAATAGAGGCAAGCCTAATTTTGAATGATGACTTGTTTCCTCAGAAGGTAAACGTGCATTGCACGATTCAAATAGAACTATTCGATTGAATGGTTAACGGGACTATTTAGTTGTCAGGAAACCTATCAGAGAACAGCGCACGGCTAAGATGCTTTAAGCAATTAGGCAGAATTGGGGGTGAGGCTCTACGTCTACTGCCATGATGCCGATACTCAAATGCTGATCTTTAATTCCGACCTCTCAAGATGGTGACTAAGACGCTGGTAAAAGGTCTAATGTGCTCATCACGGACTTCAACGTTTGGGTGAGGGTAGATGTGTTGTCAGCCAACGGCGGGCGCGTTGCCCCAACATGCCAACCTTGAAGCTGCAATGCTACCTTAATTGGAATTGGATTAGTTGTGGCGAATAGCGCTTTGAACAACGGAAATAGACGCAAATGGGTGTGGATTGCAGATTTATTTTGCCCCGCCTCAAACGCACGAACCATGTGCTGAATTTGCTCACCAACTAAATGACTGGCAACGCTTACAACTCCTTGACTTCCCACAGCCAGCATGGGAAGCGTAAGCGAATCATCACCTGAATAGATACTGAAGTCAGGAGATGTCAACGCGCGAACCTGACTGACTTGGTCAAGTTTGCCGCTTGCCTCTTTAACGCCAACAACATTATCGAGCTCTGCAAGTCGAGCGATGGTTTCGGGAGCTAGATTTTGCCCCGTCCGACCTGGGATGTTGTAAAGCACCATTGGCAAATCTAAACTGGCTTCGGCGATCGCGCGAAAATGTTGATATAGCCCATCCTGAGGAGGCTTGTTGTAGTACGGTACGACCTGCAACGTTCCGTCTAGCTTGAGTTTATCAGCTTTTTGAGTTGCTGCGATCGCCTCACGGGTAGAATTTGAACCGGTACCCGCAATGACTTTTGCCTTACCAGAGACAGCTCGCTGAACCACTTGGAAAAGCTGATACTCCTCATCCCAGGTTAATGTAGGGGATTCTCCAGTTGTGCCGCAAATGACTAGTGCATCGCTTCCATGATCGACCAAATGCGTTGCTAATCGTTCAGCAACAGCGTAATTCACACTACCGTCCTCATTGAACGGCGTAATCATCGCTGTAATAACTCGTCCAAAGCTGGTCACACCTGACTAACTCCTCATATTCTAATCAATTTGTAATCAATAAAATCTGCTTAATGAATTAGAAGCGTCTAAATGAATTCAAACGGTTCTAGACGGTTAAACATGTTGGATTTTGCAGGATACTAAACCCGAGCATTAGATTTAGATTTGACTTTCCTTGAAGTTTGACCACGATAAGCATCTAAAAAATATTGAGACATCATGACCAACGGATAGAGCACGGAGTAGCAAACCCGATTATTTAGCACCGACAACCGCCCTGCTACTGGGCTTAATCAAATCTTTATCAACCAAGACCTCTGCGATTTGGACTGCATTCAGAGCCGCGCCTTTGCGAATTTGATCGCCACACAACCAAATTTCTAACCCATACGGGTTAGAAATATCAGCCCGAATTCGACCTACCAGAATATCGTCTTGCCCCGTCGCATCGATGGGCATCGGGAAATAATTGGCTTGCCAATCATCGACTAGCTTGATACCGGGGGATTGACTTAGAATCTCTCTTGCCCGATCAACACCAAACGGCGCATCAAATTCTAGAGTGATTGACTCTGAATGGGCCCGAAGAACTGGGACTCGAACGCAGGTCGCCTTGATACGCAAATCAGGAACCCCAAAGATTTTACGAGTTTCGTTAACCATCTTCATCTCTTCTTCACAATACCCCTGCCTATCTAGGGACGAATTATGAGGGAACAGATTAAATGCCAACGGATATGGAAATATGGCCGTTGCCGGATCTTGTCCGTTTAGGATGGCTTGCGCTTGTACTTTGACTTCTTCCATTGCTCGTGCGCCAGCACCGCTCGCTGACTGATAGGTCGCTGCTAAAATTCGCCGAACGTGCTGCACCTGATGCAGTGGCCAAACCGCGATCGCCATTAAGATCGTCGTGCAGTTTGGATTGGCGATGAGTCCCTTGTGGGATGCGAGCACCTCTGAATTAACCTCTGGAACGACCAAAGGCACCTCCGGATTCATCCGAAACGCACTAGAGTTATCAATAACAACAGCCCCTGCCTCAACGGCTTTGGGAGCCCATATTTTTGATACGGAGCCACCTGCTGACGCTAAAACTAAATCTACATCGTTGAAGGCGCGATCGCTCACAGATTCGACGGTCAGTGTTTCCTCACGGAATTTCAATGTGCTTCCAGCAGAACGCTCTGAGGCAAGCAACTTTAGACTCGACAACGGAAAATGCCGCTGCTCCAGCAAGTCCAACAATTCATTTCCGACAGCGCCAGTTGCTCCTAAAATGGCAACTCGATATGTCTGAGGCAAATTAAATTCCTCCCACTACTACTACATCAGATAACTTGGTGAACGTAACGATAATTATGAATGCTTATAAATACTTTTTAAGAATATAAAGTTTGATAGAAATCCCTTGATGTTTACCTGATGTTTATCGATTCCTAATTACTTACTTAATACTTAAACAAAGATCTTAGTATAGCAATCCCATCTGGGATTGCTATGTCTAACTAAAGATCAATTAATATGCAAGTTCGGTATACAAATCAATATAAGGCGGTGGCTAAAGGAGCAATACCTCAAGATTATCGTATCAAACGTTTCTACAAATTTACCGCGTGCCTAATTTACATTCATCTCACTCATTATCTCATTTTTTAATCTTTATGGAGCTGTGTCATGCCGGAACTGGCAATCATCGTCCACCGATTGATTGAGACTTGAAGCAATTTGAATTGATGCGCTCATTACAAAATTCACCCTAGCCTTCCCCTAACCTCTAGAAAACTCACAATCTTAGATCGTTAATTCCGGCATCAGATGCTTTGGGATGCTTTGGCATTACCAGTCCTGTCTGTAGTTCTCTAGATTCTTTAGTCCATAATCCTAAAATTTATACTGATTATAGAGTTGATAAATCCTGTAAATTTTTCTAGATTCTGTGAGATTCTCCAGATTCTATACGATTGATAAGCCAGCAAACCGGTTTACATATTACGTATCAGGTTATTGATTCAATCAACCCCGCCGACTGGCGACAGAATCGGTTAGTATAGCTAATTGCGGAAAGCATAGTGATTCTGCCGACCAGACATTAGCCAACCGGAAATCCTTCAAGACGCTGCAACGAGAAGTTCTGATGAAAGTTACCCAGGAAAAATTACCCGCTAGCCAACTCGGTCTAGAAATCGAAATTCCGTCTGAGATGTCTCGCGATGCGTACGAGAAGACACTCCAAGAGTTCAAGCGTTCTGTCAAAATTCCTGGATTTCGGAAGGGAAAGGTGCCCCGCCAGGTTTTGATTCAGCGATTTGGCTCTGCGCGCCTCAAAGCAGCCGTCTTAGAGGAACTGGTCGAAGATGGCATTAAGAAAGCAGTCGAACAAGAAGATATTGAAGCCATCGGTAATTTCCAGCTTCGTTCGTCGTTTGATGACCTTCTAAAGCAATTTGAACCCGGAGCAGCGCTGACTTTTTCTGCTGCAGTTGATGTTCAGCCAGAGGTGACGCTAAAGCATTACAAAGGTCTGGAGATCAAAGCTGAAGAGATTCAATACGATCCTCAAACCGTTGAAGACATTTTGAGCGATTACCAAAATCGCGTCGCAACCCAGTTGCCGGTCGAAGACCGGGCAGCCCAGATTGGAGATATTGCAATTGTCGACTTTGTAGGGCGTTTGACGGGCGGTGACTCTGAAGCAGATTCTGAAGCAGACTCTGAGGCAGATTCTGAGGCAGATTCTGAGTCTAGGGAAATACCAGGTGGTTCGGCGGAAGATTTCCAGATTGAGTTGCAGAGCGATCGCTTTATCGCGGGGTTCGTCGATGGTATCGTCGGCATGAATCCCGGTGACACTCGTGAACTTTCAGTCACATTTCCAGATGATTACCCTCAACAAGATCTGGCAGGAAAGCCAGCCGTCTTTACCGTAACGCTCAAAGATTTGAAGGAAAAAGAGCTGCCAGAACTTGATGACGATTTCGCTCAAGAAGTCAGCGAATTTGAAACGATGGACGAATTGCGCGAATCACTAGAGTCTCGATATCAAGAAGAAGCTCAGCAGCAAACCAAGTCTAATAAAGAAAGCGCTCTGACTGAAGCCCTTGTTGAACAGCTTAGCGTTGAGCTGCCAGAAACGCTGATTCGGCGTGAGGTCGACTTTTTGGTGACCCAAACCGCAATGCAGCTTGAAAATCAAGGGCTTGAGATTCGCAAAATGCTGACGCCTGAGTTGGTTGAACAACTGAGAGCGCGATCGCGCCCAGAAGCCATCACACGCCTGCAACGCACATTGGCGCTTGGCGAAGTAGCGAAGCAGGAATCTATTCAAGTTGAGCCTGATGCGGTTAAAGCAAAAGTCAATGAAATTATGGCGAATTTAAGCGATCGCGATGTTGACCGCAATCGTCTCATACAAATCGTCGAAGAAGACCTGCTGAAAGAAAAGATTCTTGCATGGCTTGAAGAACATTCCACAGTCGAATTAGTTCCAGAAGGTTCTCTACAAAGTGAGGAGGCTGAATCTTCTGAATCTACTGAGGACGGAACTCCAGAGAGCGAACCCCAACGTGAACTTGACGCCTCAACCGCTGTCGTTGACGTAGAAGCGTCGACCGACGTCACTACTCCAGATGTTGACGACGTTGAACTCGAAGAACGCCCAGACTCCTCCGAGTCATCTGCCCCATCCGACACGAAGACAACTCAAGAGACATCAGAATCCACCGAACCAGAGTCATTAAACGACCCAAAATCAGAATCGTGAATTAATTCAGGTCAAGCCTGATTAGATTCGGTGACTGTTTAATAGGTCACTATGTGAGCTGTATGGATGTGCACGCGGATTGATCAACTTACCAGTGTGTGGGTGATGCGATCGCACATCGAGCAACATTGGGCAAAATTTTAAGTCGTTCGTCTTAAGTCGTTCGTCTCACCGGATTGCTTTAAGGGATAATGTGAATATGGCAAACTCAATTCTTAAATGCTTAGAATTCAAATAGCTATCCCTGATCATCGGAACTTTATAGAGACGACTCACTTCATTAATTTTTTCTATGCTTGTATCTCAATCCTCGGATTATCTGGTTAACAGCACTCACTGCTCAGATTTGTCTTCAATCGGCGCATTGCCGTACGAGCTTAAGAGTGTCGTTCCAATGGTTGTTGAACAATCAGGTCGAGGTGAACGCGCATTTGATATTTATTCGCGACTGCTTCGCGAACGGATTATCTTCCTCGGCACTCAAGTCAACGATGAAGTCGCTGACTCTATCGTGGCTCAACTCTTGTTTCTAGACGCTGAAGAACCAGAAAAAGACGTTCAGCTCTACATCAACTCTCCCGGCGGATCTGTCACGGCGGGCATGGCTATTTATGACACCATGCAGCAAATTCGACCTGATGTGGTGACCATTTGTTTTGGTCTTGCTGCTAGTATGGGAGCGTTCTTACTGGCAGCGGGAGCGCCCGGTAAGCGTCTATCCCTACCTAGTTCGCGAATCATGATTCACCAGCCGCTAGGCGGTGCTCAGGGGCAAGCGGTAGACATCGAAATCCAAGCTCGGGAAATCCTGTATCATAAGCGAAAGCTTAATGAACTGTTGGCTCACCATACGGGCCAGCCATTAGAAAGAATCGAGACAGATACTGACCGCGACTTTTTTATGTCAACAGCAGAAGCGAAGGAGTATGGTCTGATTGATCAGGTCATCGCCAAGCGAAATCTGCCAGCGCCAGGAGAGGCCGTTACTGCATCATAAGGGGCAATTATGTCGAAATATGACTCCCATCTAAAATGTTCATTCTGTGGAAAGTCGCAGGAACAAGTTCGTAAGCTGATTGCCGGACCAGGAGTCTACATC
>DBGGTD010000695.1:0-3008 GCA_051162585.1 Elainellaceae cyanobacterium | reverse complement strand
CCTCATCACCCATGCGATGGGAGAAACGGTCGTGCCTGAGCAACCCCAGCGAGTCGTTGTGTTGGGGACCGTTCCCGATGTTTTAGCCCTCGGAATCAAACCTGTCGGAGCCTCTACCCTCGGTATTGCTCAGCGAGACGATGCTGGAGAACTACCCTCCTTCCTGGGCAATCAGGCAGACGATATCCCCTTGGTGGGACATACAACCCAGCCTAATCTTGAATCGATCACTCAACTAGAACCCGATTTAATTTTGGGGGCAAAGGGCGTACATGATGGGATATATCAGCAACTCAGTCAAATTGCGCCAACGGTAGTAATTGACATTTCCCAAGGAGCCGATGCCTGGAAACAGTATGTTAGGGCTGCCGCGAATGCCTTGGGTAAAGCGGATGTGGCGGATACATTACTGGATGAATACGAACAGCGCATCGCTACGTTTCAGGCCGAAATGGGCGTCGATTCTCCTCAGGAAAATCGCCTGAAAAATACTGAAGTGTCTGTGGTTCGCTTTCGTCCAAATGTATTTCGTCCCTACATGCGAGGCAGCTTTTCAGGAGCCGTCCTAGCCGAGGCGGGGCTTACTCGTTCAGACTATCAGGCTCAGGATAAATCCTTTGAAAATCTGAGCATAGAACAGATTGGCCGAATCGATGGCGATGTTTTGTTCCTGATGCAGGATAGCGCTGAAAATTCAACCTTGAATCAGGTTAAGGAAAGTCCACTGTGGTCGCAGCTTAACGCAGTGCAGCAAGGCCAAGTGTATGAAGTTTCACTCGAATCGTGGTTTCTCAATCCAGGCATTGTCGGGGCTAACCTGATTCTCAATGACCTGTTTCGCTACTTAGTGCCAGAAAACGATGTGCCAGAGGGCGATCGCCACGTGGTTGAGCAGGTGGGAGAACTCACAATCCAATGACACCTGGAATGACACCTGAGCCCTCTCATCCACCGATGCAGCCGTCCATGCGGGCATTCATCACCGTTTGGCTGGGTCAAATGGGGTCAACCATTGGCAGTCGCATGACCCACTTTGCCATCATTCTTTGGGCTTGGAGCCTAACTGAACAAGCCACGGCGATCGCCCTGATTGGATTTTCTGCCCAGATTCCTCGCATGATCGTCACGCCGTTTGCAGGAGTCATTGTCGATGCTTGGAACCGCAAACATTTGATGATGGTTGGCGATACGGTCGCTGGCGTATCGACGGTGATTATTCTCGTGCTTCACCTCAACGGGAGCTTAGCGCTATGGCATGTATACTGCACCAGTGCTGTCAACGCCGCCTTTAGCCAGATTCAGCAGTTGGCCTATACCACGTCAATGACGCTGATGGTGCCCCAACGTCACTATCCTCGTGCCATGAGCATGAACTTTTTATCTGGATATGGAGCAGGCATCTTTGCACCCGCTTTAGCTGGAACGCTTTATACCGTCGTTGGATTGTCTGGAATTTTAGTGGTTGACCTGGCTACCTTTGCGATCGCCATCTGTACCGTTATCGCCGTAACGATTCCTCAACCTGTTGCTCCAATCAAGCCCTTGAGTGTATCGAGCATCGTGCAGGATATTAAAATCGGCTTTCGCTACATTGGCGATCGCCCCGGAATGCTCGGTATCTTACTCACCGCTGCACTATTTCAGTTCGTCCACGAAATCAGCAATGCCATTCACTCCCCGATGATTTTGGCGCGCACAGGCAACGATGCCCGAGCCTTCGCCCTAGTTTCCGCTACCTCAGGAATTGGAGGTGTTGCCGGAGCCCTGCTCATCACTACCTGGGGTGGCCCCAACCGCCGCATTCACGGCGTACTACTCGGCATGATGGGTGCGGGCTTGAGCAAGATAGGCTTCAGCCTTGGGCGCAATCCGCTCCTGTGGGTGCCCATGCAATTTCTCTCGTCCCTCAATTTTCCGATGATTGGCAGTTCAGGAAACACTATCTGGTTAAGCAAAGTCAGCCCCGAGCTGCAAGGACGGGTCTTTTCAGTCAGTTTGCTGATCAAAGGCGCAGTCCCGCCTTTGGGTCGGCTCATTGCTGGCCCCTTAGCTGATGCTGTATTTGAACCCGCCATGATGCCCGCGGGTCGCTTAGCTCCCCTTTTAGGTGACGTGTTTGGCACGGGTGCAGGCGCAGGCATGGCGGTGCTGTACATGTTATCGGCGATCGCCATGTTTTTGGTGGGGTTATGCGGTTATCTCTATCGTCCTTTGCGTATCGTCGAAGACACCTTGCCTGACCACACGAGTGCCCATCCTCAAGCTCATTCTGAAGAAAACTAACTTAAGGGAAACCGAGTCCTATGTCAGAGCAAACCCTCTCCGCCGATTGTCAATTTTGTTCGGTCGTATCTCAAGCCAATGGCGAAGACCCCATCGGCTCCGCCGGAACCCATGACTACTGGATCATCACCGAACTAGCGCAACCCTGGTCAGAAGAAATCTGGCAGCAGAATCCCACGATTCGAACCATCCTATCGATGTTAAAAGATGCGATCGCCAATCGAGGCATGAAGTTACGCCCCGTGGCGATCGCCGCAGACCGAGACTATTCTCAACCTGGCTATACCCGCGTCCTGTTCTACTCGCGTCCAGCTCAGCAGTTTGCTCGCTACGACAAAACTGAATACCTGATTCCAGACGATCAACTCGTTGCGCTGATTCGAGCCTTGCTTGACCAGTCTGAGGAACTCGCCCGGTTCACCTCCTATCAACAGGATTCTCACCATATTCGCGAACTGCTGGTCTGCACCCACGGTAATGTCGATGTCGCCTGCTCTCGCTTTGGCTATCCCATTTACCAAAAACTGCGGCAGGAATACGCTGGGAAAACACTCCGCGCTTGGCGCTGTTCTCACTTTGGCGGACACCGCTTTGCCCCAACCCTAATTGATTTGCCCCACGGTCACTATTGGGGACACGTGGAGCCGGAAATTTTAGACGCGCTGATTGATCGTCGCGGGTCGGTGGCTGACTTGCGTCGGTTTTATCGCGGCTGGGCTGGGCTG
>DBGGTD010000694.1:0-3228 GCA_051162585.1 Elainellaceae cyanobacterium | reverse complement strand
GGGTCGTGCGACCAGAGCTCGTGGCGATCGCCATGTCTGTGGGAAACGAGATTAGGTTCTTGAGTTCCAAAACACCGTTCAGCAGCAGCGACTCTTGCCACGTTGAGTCAGATGCTTGCCACTGGCTGGTGTAGCCCATGACTAAATCGCCCGCCGACGAGTCAAAGACTTGAGATTCGCTGGGCTGCGTCGGTGAACTGGTTTGCAGAAACTGACTCCATTGGCAGAGCAGCAGAGTTTCTAGAAACGCTGTTTTCAGAGCAAGCTGCGGAAATTCCCTCGATTCATCAGCAATCAGCTCGAAGGTCAGTGCGGCAAAGCCAGGCGTTTGGCGATCGCCCGATTTGAGATGCATCCCCGGCAGAAATTGGAGCATTGGTTCTGGATCTTGCACCATGTACTCCATCCACTCAAACTGGAGTGCATTCGAGGTAAACATTAGTGCGGTAGGCGCAACCGTCAGAGGCAAGTCGTCAAACAACTCGGCGGATTCCCAATCCACCGCATGAGGAGATTCTAGTAGCGGGAAACGTACCAGTGCCGTGAAGGGCGATCGCGCCATATCCTCAGCGGTGAGCGGCGTGCGTCCCAAAATCACGCGCAGCCTCAGAAATGCCTGGTGCCTGAATTGATTGAAATCCAGAGTGAGAATCGCCTCTTGAGGCACCAATGCCGCTGGCGGCTGAGAAAACTCGTGACTCGCAGTAATCGTTGGGTCATTTGACAGAAACCGCTGCGGGAAGACGAGTGGATTCAGCGCCAGCGACCATTTTGCGCCAAATAGGAAAAACTGGAGCCGCGCATCGGTGATTTCAAGCGCTCGTGTACCGTCTGGTTGGGAGATGAGTTGAGGAGTCTGCCAAATCAGTTGGGGGGCGTGCGTGGTTTCCCCATCGGCTAATGCCAGCGGAAATTGTGCCTGATCAGACACGAGCACGATCGCATCTAGAATAAATTCGCCGGATTCATTCCCCGTCCAGGTGACGCGCACGGCGTTGCTCAGTTCTTTCAGTTCTTCACCCTGCTCCGATAGCGGAAGCTGGAGCCGACCGATGAGTTCTAACGCCACGACGCGATCGCCATTTAATTCAAGTCGTTCTAGCGTCAGCGGATAGAAATGCAGGTGAAAGAAGGATAAAGCCTTCAATGTTGAAACATTTCCGCCATTCGCATTTCCGCCATTCCCCTGCTTAGCGTCTGGATCGCCTAACCGCCATTCATATCCTTGGAGAACATTGTGGTTGCGAGACAGCGCCTCTGGATCGTTGACATCTTCAGCGGCAGATGAGATTACGTCTTGACGAATAAACGTCTGAGTCTCGGTTAGGATCGGCACATCCCGAACCCAGAGTTGCCATTGGCGATCGCCCACCGGCAGCGGAATCGAATGGCGCAGCGACGTGAGGACATAGGACTGTGTCTCATTTGCCGCGCGGTGGAACGTGATCGGCGTTCTTATCCATTGCTCCGTGACGGTGCTAGCCGTGCGAATCAAGCCTCGCTGATCTCGAAATCCCGCCGTTTCGGGATGAGCCGCCATGCTGCCCGCTGTGAGAGTGTAAGTTTGCTCCCCAGCGGAAAACTTTCCTGAAATGCCTTCTAGCGCAGCCAGTCCAGACAGCACGACGGAGGCGTCAGCCGTCAGCGATCCGCTAGATGACGCACTGTTTTCGAGGGTAAGCTGTCCAGGATAGGTGGTCACATCGAGCGTGGGCTGCACCCCCCAGCTCAGCGGTTCAATTAAATTCTGGAGAATAATTTGGGAGGGCCGCCCGTTCGCTGGAGTGGCAACCAATCCCGTGATAGCGTCGGCGCTGGCAAGACTGGCTTGCGTGGTCAGAGTTTGCCAATAGTCAACAAATGTTTCGCGGATTAGGGGAGCAGGCGGTTTTGGGGGCGGTGAATCAGGTAGAGGAGATACCGCTTCCGGGTCTTGCGGCGGCTCGGGAAGCTGCGCGAGGGCGTTCAGCTCATCAGCATAGGGCAGATCAAAGCGATACTGCACCGGAAGCTGAGTGGTGGCATCGGCAGCCAGCCCGGTCGCATCGGCACTAATTTGGGGATCAAGCACTAAACCCGGCAATGACAGAGAAACTAACGGCAAGTCAAAGAGCGATCGCCATTCGCGGGCAGGAACGGGAGCATCCCAAATTGGCTCAGCCCATTGAGCGGCACCATTAGCTGCTCCATCATCGGCTGCCCCATCGTGAATTTCCCGGATACCAAATCGCCAATTATTAGGCACGTCTGCCTGTCCATCTTCAGCCGGGATAACAGGCAACTCGAAGGGCACCAATTGTCGGCTTGCGCTCGGATAGCTTGGCGGAAGCTGATTTTGGGTGAGCGGCAAGGCTTGCACCATCGGCAAAACGCCATGACGCTGCCAGACCCAGGGCAAGCGCTGACTAAACGTATTCGGCGGCAGAATTTTCTCCGTAACCATCTGGCTGAAAACAGCTGCATTCACGATATATGCAAACGTCCAGGTTCCCAGTTGCGCCGAAACAGGTTGGGGCGTTGCAGCAACCTCTGGCGATCGCGCGGATAGGGTTAGAGTTTCTAACGTCAGCACCACCGGGGCCGGGAACACATCGGTCTGAGCATTAACGGCTCGCAACGGGAGCGATCGCACGCCAGACACCCAGTTGTCAAAATCAGGCAGGGCATCGTCTACCGTAGGGCGATCGGTACTTAGCCAAAACAGCCCGTTAATCGTCGTTTTGGGGGCTGTCATCGTCAGGTCAACCTGAATAAGCCGATAGCCCTGACCATTGTCAATAACGGGTTCTAGCACCCACGTGCCCTCGATGCGTTGAGCATCCGTCAGCACCACATTCCACGGTTGTTCGTTGGCATATTGGGTTTGCGGCAAATCAAGCTGATCATTTCCTAAAGAAACAGCCCCCTGCAGGAGCGCAATTGCAGGCTGAACCTCCGGGTCTGGCTGAGGCAGTTGAGCCAAACCGCTGTCTAAATAGATCTGCTCGGTTAAATTGGGGACAGGCAACTGCGCCCAGCCCGCTTCGAGGGGCATAACCCCCCACAGCACCGCAGGCTCAACAGGAACGGTGGCGTCTCCTCGCGTGGGTGCAGGTAATCGTTGGCGATCGCGCAAAAATCGGGGCGTTTCTACCGGGTCGAAGGCAAGATTCAAGCGTTCAAGTCTGATCGTTTCTTGCAACTCGCCCGACACCTCCGCATAGAGATATTGAAGCGTCTCCTCGGGTG
>DBGGTD010000693.1:0-2570 GCA_051162585.1 Elainellaceae cyanobacterium | reverse complement strand
GTTATAGACCTTGTTGTCGTTAGTTGGAACAGGGAACCCTCCTCCAAGCAGCGTAATCTGATAGCGCTGAGCCATCGTTTTGAGAAACTTCTCACTTTCTTCGGCGATCGCCACGGCCTCATTAAGCTTCTTCGATTCATCCCCAAGAAACGAGAAATTTTCTGGGAGGCAGACAAGTTCTGCCCCTTGCCTAACCGCTAAATCAATTAAATCTTCAGCCTGAGCTAGATTTTTATGGATATCAGGCAAGCTATTCATTTGAACCGCAGCAGCTAAATAAGAACGCATAGATGGTGCACGATAAATCTAAATCAAGTGTTAGAGAAATATTTAAAGAAACTACGCTATCTAGTACAAGACGGCGGACGTGTCATAACCATAGTATGAACGTCTCGCTCAAGTCGCGGGCAAGATGCCTGCTCTCAATGATTGGCTTATTTCTGCCAAACGATACCATATAGAACGGAACCATATGCTGTATGGTGCAAATAGATGGAGTGACGAACCCTCAGCGATCACCATTTCGTCGAAACGTAGCCGAGCAAACGGATGGATTTGAATCCATCTTGATAGATTCTCAACCCATCAACAGCACCTGACAACGGTCAGCTACAAATTTTCTTCTCAAAGATAACCGATACGTATTTGTTGGTCACCCGTCCGCTATACCCAGTGAACTACCATTTCAAGATTAGGAAATGCTCTGAAAGAAATGGTGTTAGGTTCTAGGGCGATCGCCGGCAATAGCGATTATCGTAACATTGAACGCCCATCTGAGCGCTGTACCCCACCTCAGCTTCATTCAGGTTCACGAACCGCAAAATTTTGCTAAATGAATCAACCCAACTTCTTCCATTGATGAGTGCTTACGTAGGTTGCCTCGCTTATTAGAAGATGCCTTAGATGTCTTGTTCTTAGTTGCCTTGGCGACTAACGTTCTCTTGACAGAGACGTTTTCCTTTGGCGTGCAACGCGTCTACAACCGCCAGCCTCCGAATCTTTTGTCAGTCAATCAGCTTTTCTACTCGCAGTAAAAATTTAAGAAAGCTTTAATGAAAGTTCTAATTCACATTCACTCTATAAAGCTTTAGTAAACTTTCCAAAAAGTAGGATTGTCAAATCAAGACCATCTCTATTAGATTTTCAATAATTACAGCGTTCGCGTAAATACGGAGACGGTGAGTAGTTGAGCCCCATTCTCAACGTCAATGTTTTATAATCATGGAGCGTTAAGCATCGATTGATTTGGTGTGTCATGTTACTTTAATCAGCTTGCACTTCGGTAAGTGTGTAAAGTCAATTTATTCTTTTCAACTGCGGATATTTTCTTTGGTTGACTTTATTTTGTTCTTAAATGAAGTTGATAGATCAGGGTTTGTCAACATCGGTGCCTAAGCATTTAAAGCCAATGGCTTACCTGAACAGATTTGCTTGGTCAGTTTCTACGCGTTGGTCTAAAATGCGGAAATCTGTTGGTTTACAGGTAATTGTCTCTCTAAAAGAGTGGACCTAGTCGTATGTCAAACCTGAACTTTTCGGATACTTCTGCGAGTTGCCCCCTGAGCTTTTTAGAGCAGAATCCTGCAATATCGGATTCTCTTTTTGCAGATTGCAATCATAATCTCGCAGAAGTAACCACAATTATTGAACCTGTTTTAAAGGCTCACCAGCGATGTCAAATTACGTCGTTTTACATCCAAGCGGTTACCACGGGGCGCACCGCATTTCTTGCTACCAATATGCCAGATGGACCTGATGTCCAAGCGACTGATGTTGCTTCTAGTTGGCTGATCGGTCGAAGTTCAACCTGCGCTGTTACAGTCTTAAATCGGTCTGTATCCCGCAGACATGCAGTGATTGGGCATCATTCCAGCATCGGATTTTATGTAACGGATGTAGGCAGCAGCAACGGGACATGGGTCAATCGCCGGAAACTTGCTCCCATGGAGCGACGCTCTCTTCAAGATGGAGATCTACTTCAGCTTGGATCACTGAAAGCAGAATTTTTTATCGCAAGTCGGCAACAGGTAGATGATGATTCGCACGAGTCGACCTATTCACTCCGGGGTCGAGTTGCTGATTGGTGATGATGGGTTATACCAATTTTCGATTTTAAATTGCTAGGTGCCGCTGAGTGGTTTCAGAGTTGGCATCTACGACTCTAATCTGCAGAATTGGCATTAAGCTCTTGGTTTGACTTGCCCGACTGCTGATTAATCCGTAAAGAATGCTTCAGAGTCGCATGGGGCATTTTTAGGATGGTGACGCAGAAAGCCTGCATCCTTACTTAGCTCTCAGTCTCCACTCTCAGCCTCTAAGAGAGAGCCGGTTGAGGATGGGATTCTGTGAGTTCAACAAATTGGATGACATCATGCCGGGGGTCAGCATAGGTAACCTTGAGACACATTCGGCTTCCCAACTCGGCTGGGCGGTTTAGGCGTATGGGCATTTCTAACCCCAAATCTTCGAGCAAGACTAATCCGAGATTCTCATGTTCGCGCAACCAACGCAGAAGCAATCCCTGCCATGCTTCATCGGGGTTTCTCCTCAGATACTCTAATCCCCAATAG
>DBGGTD010000692.1:0-2126 GCA_051162585.1 Elainellaceae cyanobacterium | reverse complement strand
TGAGTCGTCCGAGAGCCATAGGATATCTCCTTTTATAAGGCGTGAAGTAGTCGTGGGTGATGAATGCGGCTAAGGTGCCGTTAGGCCAGAGACAATGTGAGTTGAAAAGCGATCGCGGTTTGCTTTGGCCGTAACGCACCCTGTGGAATTCAAAATTCAAAATTGGGATGCTTTTACTCAAACACATAGGCCGCCATGCTGAACGCGCCATAGGTGAAGTTATGGTGGATTTGCCGTCCCCGCCCACCTGCACCTAACGCTACGAAGAGGGGAAAGAGGTGTTCTTCAGTCGGATGGTTTTTGCTCGCAAAGGGCGCAAGATCTCGATAGTTGAGCAGGTTGGAGAGGTCGTTTTCGGCAATGGTTTTCGTTATCCAGTCATCGAACTCAACAGCCCATTCTGGCGGCGGAGCGTCATAGCTGTCGCTGAAGGACCGGAGGTTGTGGGTAGCTGCCCCACTACCGAGAATCAAAACGCCCTCTTCTCGCAGAGGAGATAGGGCCTTGCCCAGGTAAAAATGATGTTGAATCGGTTCGTGGGTCTGCATCGAGAGCTGCACGACGGGAATCGTACCGTCAGGATCTGCCAGAATCAGGGGTGTCCAAATGCCGTGGTCGTACCCTCGCTTGCCATTGAAGCGAGGGGTGAATCCTGCTTGAGTCAGCAATTCGGCAACCCTCTCAGCCAGTGCCGGATCACCAGGAGCCGGGTAGATGAGTTCGTAAAGACGTTGAGGAAATCCGCCAAAGTCATAGATAGTTTCTGGCTTTGCGGCTTTGCTGATGGTCGGGTGCGCGGTCAACCAGTGAGCAGAAACGGCCACGATCGCTTTGGGTTTAGGAATGACTTGAAAAAGCTGTCTTAGAAAGTCTTGAGTGGGCCCCGTTCGGATGGGTAAATCGGGTGCCCCGTGGGAGATAAAGAGTGAAGGGATAGGTGACATGGTGGAGGAGTGGATGAATGAAGTGGGAGACGCAGGTTGCGAGGAGTTGTAGCAGGAATATCGTTGATCCTGAATTTCATGGGTTTTTTCCTAGAAATGAAATAATCTAGTCCTCTAGAACTTTTGGATAGACACGGGAACTTTGAACGGTGAGGTCTGCCACAACACTTAGGAAATGCGTTCCCGGAAGCAGTAGCTCACTCCTCAATGGAACAGGGTTCTGGCTAACGCGGGTTTGCAGGTGACCTCGCCCCCCAACCGCTGCAAAGGCCGCAGCGCATAACGCTGCAAGCGAGGATGAAAATCCGGCAACAGTTCGCTGCCAGAATGCAGTAGCACCAGTCGAATTTGGTGACAGTTAAGACGACCGTAATCCTTGGCAAGAGAATGATGAATCCACTCGGCTATGGCTCCGACGATCTCGACGCCAGTGGTGCCGACCCCGGCGATCGCCACCGTTAAATGCCTCTACTGTTCTAAGGAACTGGCCGAATTTAAGGCTTGCTCGAAGCAGTTGAGCACGTGTTGGTGAATGGCGATCGATCAAAGTTACGTCCAGATTGATGTTGACTAAGCCCTGCGCCACCTGCAATCCGGCAAATCCAGCTCCGAGAATCACGACCTGATAGGGGTTGCGAAATGAGTTATGGGAATGCTTTGAAAGAGCCATCGTCGTGACCTCAGATAATGACAGGCAGAGCGAGTAGCAGTTGCTAGCGAGAAATTTTAACTTGCTGACGAAGCTTGTTGAGTCATGGGGTGATTTCCTCTCCTAAGTCGGTGGTCACAATGAACTATAGAACCCATAAAACCCTGCGCTGTCCGCGACGCGGGCAGCGCAGGGTTTTGAATTTGGTTTTTAATTGTGCCGAGGTACTTAATGAAGGTTTGCAAGTTGACAACAAAACATAGGGAAGCGATTGGGAATAATTAGCCACAGAATAAAAACGTTGCGAAGAGACTACAAGGGGGTTCGTTGATCACCACACTGACCAGAGATAAGTTCGTCTCAATCCGCAATTCTTCTAACCATTCTTGGAGAAAACGGTATACTTCGTTTCTTTCGGCTCATAGTGCCGTCAACCTCAAGCCGAGACAGTAACCGTGACAATCCTTCAGGGGGCAAAGCAAGTTCGCTGGCAATGGCTTTAAGCGGCTTAATTGAGCAGAACGGTGTTTATC
>DBGGTD010000691.1:0-6161 GCA_051162585.1 Elainellaceae cyanobacterium | reverse complement strand
AACTCAGAGACGAGCCTCTCCAGTTCCCGGTTTTTTAACAAGAGCCATATGCAATTTAATGTTCCTGCTATCGTCGAAGGATACGCTCAAGGCTACTTCTTGAAGGCTGACGGCAGCAGCACGGAATTGAGTTGGTATTCAAGCCGGGAAAGAGCTCTCATTCCACTAGACGATCGGTTTCGATATCCGCGATCGCTCCAGCGCATCCTGAATCAAGAACGTTTTACCATAGCTGTCAACCGTGACTTTGAGTCGGTCATAGAGGGCTGTGCTAATCGAGATACCACCTGGATTTCGTCTGAACTCAAGGAAATCTACAAAGCACTCTATCGAACTGGTTGGGCATATAGTTTTGAGACATGGCAAGGCGACGAATTAGCCGGGGGCATTTTAGGTCTAGCGATCGGGGGTGCCTTTATCGGTGAATCAATGTTCTATCAAATCCCAGACGGTTCTAAAGTTGCGATGGTCAAATTGGTTGAGCGACTGCGATCGCGCCAGTTTGTTTTATTCGATGCTCAGATGAATAATCCTCACCTTGAACGATTTGGGGCGTATGTCATGGCAAATGAGGAGTATCAACACCTGCTAGAAAAAGCCGTGCAGCGGCGATGCACACTCAAATAGATATTCTTTGAACTTCTCAAATACGAATAATATCGCTGGAATTAGCGAACCGCAAATCGACGCACCGCAAATAAACTGCCCATTAATCCCACAGATCCTCCGAGCGCTAACAATGCCAGTGGAAGTAGAATCGCTTGTTGGGGCGTCAATCTTAGGCCATTAGCAAGAAACTGAATAAAATCAGGTTGCTGAGCCACCAATTGGCTCACAAATCGTTGAATACCGATGATAAGTCCCCATGAAATCATTGCACCTGCAAGACCGAAGGTAATGCCCTGAAGAATGAACGGAAAATAAATCCAGATTGCCGTGGCTCCGACAAGCTGCATCACTTCAATTTCGCGCCGTCGAGCCATTACAATCAGCCGAATCGTAGTCGTGATCACGGCGATCGCCGTTAAGGTCAGAACGGTTGTAATAATAAAACTAACCCAACTTAGCCCCTGGTTAAGTTGAGCAATCCGTCTAACAGCTTCATCCACGTATTGCACATCATCTACGCCTTGCATCTGTCTCATTTTTTCTGCAAGAGCCGGCACTACATCTGAATCGGATGCTTTCACTTTAAGCTCATCCACCAAGGGGTTGCCGTTGAGTTGCTGCGTTGCTCCTGGAATATCAGAGAGCCCCATATCATGAATTAACTCTTCCCATGCTGTCTCCTTAGAAACTGCGGTGACAGCCGTTACTTCAGGCATTGATTCGACAAATGGCTTCAAATTGTCAGCCCGTACGCCTGCATCTAAATAGACAGATACTTCAAGCTGGCTGCCAAACTGGTTAAGGAGTTGCTCAAGTTGCCAAGAAGCGTGTAGGCTGATCCCAAATAGAAACAAAAGCACCGTTACCGTACTCACGGCTGCCCAGTTCATCCATCCACCTCGTTTGAGACCTAGTAATGTCTCGCGGAGTAAATAATCAGCTTTAGTAATAAATTCTAACAACCGCACACCTCCACATCATGAATATATCGCGATCCTGAATCGCTTGTGAATTGTGTGTGAGCGGTGGGGCGTCGCCCACCCTATCGCTCACAACCCATCTGGGATTGCTATACGGTTAAAAATCAGAGTTTATCTTACCTCGCTATCCCTTAAATGAACAGACTTATTCAGCTTTTTATGTGTGAATCTGCATGAATCAAAGACATGCATCCCATCATTTCGGATACCCACCATAGTCTGAGACGGCATGATTGACTAATATAGAAATACATCACATGTTTAATTGCTGCTGTTCATCAATAGAAGCTCTATGACTCCTCAAATTTTGGTCGAAAAGAAAAAGCTGGCACAGCCTCCATTAGAGCTGCATTATCTAGGCGATCGCGTGCTACGCCAGCCAACAAAGCGCGTTGCCAATGTTGATGATGACGCACGGCAGCTAGCCCGCGACATGTTGCAAACGATGTATAGCGAAGATGGCATTGGTTTAGCAGCGCCCCAGATCGGCATCAATAAGCAGATGCTAGTCGTTGATTGCGAGCCTGATAATTCGGCAAATCCGCCGTTGGTTTTAATTAATCCGGTAATTCGCAAATCTAGTCGAGACCTGTGCGTTATCCAAGAAGGATGTCTTAGCATTCCGGGCGTTTTTCTAGACGTGACACGCCCTGAGGTCATCGAAGTCGCATACAAGGATGAAGGCGGTCGCCCTAGACGTTTGACGGTCAATGGGCTTCTTGCTCGCGTGATTCAGCATGAAATTGATCATCTGAATGGGGTGATGTTTGTAGACCGTGTCGATAATGCTCTGGCTCTTAACCAAGAATTAGCGAAACACGGATTTTCGGTTGAGGCAGTCAAGCCATTTGAAGACTAAGTGTGGATTTCATTTATTTTATTTGTTGACGTATAGTCGTTGTTGGTTAAGCTAGGTAAGGCGATTTAAGCTAGGAATACTCATGGTAGGCGGGGAAGATTCTTTTCCTGCCATAGAGGTATGTTTCTAATTGATTCACACTACATTGCATAAGGCTGGCTGTTTGTGACCCCCAAAAGCGGTTTGTTTCTCGCAGGCTCTTGTATCATGGCGATCGCTGCTGTCGGTTCAATTTTTGAACTATCGTCTGGAACACCACAGCTCGGCAGCTCGATTACGACTGTAATTTTGATTCTAAGCATTCCTTTGACTGGCGTTCTTTTTTATGCAGCTGTGCGAGATGCACGCGCGAATCAGTGAGCGTGAATATTAGTCATAATCTGGATTTCCTTGCTTACTACTAGCAATATCGTCCTGGGTGCTACTCCGCATCAAACATTGCCAGTTTGCTGTTTATTCTGCTCACATCCTCGCTACGGCATCCTCAACGATGACCGAACCTTATCATCAAACTACAGCTTTGCTTTGGCGGCTTCTCCCGGGGAGCCGAAAGCGTTCAGAATATCATCATCTATCATCTGATAGAGAGTTCACGGTAGGACGCGATCCTCGCTGTGATGTGACCTTCGATTACTTAATTCATAGCGAGGTGTCGCGTCAGCACCTGAAAATCTGCTCCTTACCTAATGCCTTCGGACTATGGCAAGTTTGTGATCTCAACAGCTCAAATGGCACGTATGTCAATGGCGATCGCGTGCAGGATTGCCGTATTTTGAATCACGGCGACATTATTTCACTGGGCCGTCGGGGTCCGCAGTTCATATTCGAATTGCAGTTTTATCAGCCGTTTCAGCAAGACCCCTCTCATTTTCTTGACTCTCCCGACCTGACTACAAAAGCGTCGACAAGCCATGCTATCTCTCAATCTGGATCGCGTCCATCCAGTCCATTTAGTGCGACTGATCCAGCGACTCTAACTCAGCTCTTCCCTATCATATCTACAGGGCGAGAGCTGGCACAGAAAGCTCACCTGATACCGGTCATCATTACAATTTCCTTTGTTGTTCTGATGTTTGCCGCTGTGGGTCAGACAGAATGGTTTAACTTTTTATTAGCAGCCTACATATCGGGGGCTGCTTATTATTTTGTGTATCGTCTTTGCAACAAGCAAAAGCCATGGTGGCTCATTGCGGCATCAGCGACAATGACCGCGCTTTTGCTGACTAGCCCAATTCTTCAAGGGTTTTTGTGGTTTTTTCGAGGCGTTTTGCCTGGGCAGCCTCAAAGCGATTCAGCCTCAATTAATCTCATTAGCCTAGTGTTCCAAATGTTCATTGGAGCCGGGCTGATGGAAGAACTCATTAAGGCGATTCCAGTGCTTTTGGCATACGGGATTGGGATGACCGTAAAGTCATCGCGTTATCAGGCACAAATTGGGATTCGCGAACCTTTAGACGGGATCTTGCTGGGCACAGCCTCTGCTATGGGCTTTACTCTAGTCGAGACGTTGGGGCAATACATCCCTGCTATGGTCAACAGTGTCGCTGCGGGGGGTGAGACGGGAGATTTGATGGGACTACAACTTCTGATTCCTCGTATTCTTGGCTCCGTCTCAGGACACATGGCATATAGTGGGTATTTCGGCTATTTCATTGGGCTGAGTGCGTTTAAACCCCGCCAACGATGGAAAATTTTAGGCATTGGCTATTTAAGCTCATCGGTCTTGCATGCCCTCTGGAATGTGATGGGCTTTATCAATCCCCTTGTCTTAGCCTTAGTTGGCGTACTTTCGTATGCATTTCTAGGCGCAGCCATTCTTAAAGCTAGAACGCTTTCGTCCCATGAATCGCAGCAAGGTAACAGTCACTCTACAAAAATGCCTTAGAGAAAACGGTATTTAGAAACTATTTAGAAACAGCGAGATTTAGAAACAATCCAGACTGACCCACGCAATCACCGCATGAGCATCACAACTTATCGCAAGTGATCGCAACTGACTAATCTGGTGAATTTTTAGCCGGAAGTTGGGCAACGGCATATCGGGCGATCGCCAAACTGAGGCGAGCCTGGTCTACACCAGACAAATCAGTCCATGCGGCATAGCGAACCGACCGAAGCGCGGCTTCTAATTGATCTGTGTTTGAGCCTCGCATTGAGAACGCAAAAGGACGTGCTAAAACCTGTAAGTCATCATCATCCCAATTGGGCAATAAATCATTGACACACTGAACAAGCTGTTCTGCTAAGGACAGCTTTGCTGTTAATACACGCTGAGCCTGCTCCGCAATGCTTAGCAAAACCTGTTGAGGGACTTGAGAACCAAACCGGGACACTAGATCAGTGTGGAGCTCTCGAACTTGTTCGGGAGATGAGGATGGTGTTACCCACATTTGGTCTAACTGAGCAAAAAAGCTTTGGCTCTGACTGGCGATTTCCTCTGTTGACCAATCCGACGCGACAGCCTGTTCTAATTCTTCGAAGTAAGCATCTGCTTCTATTTGGCTCGGCTCCCACGGATAAGGAGAATCGACGTTGAAGATCAGCTTCACGAGTTCTAGTTCTGCTTCTGCTTGAAATCGCGAAATCGGGGTGTTTGAGGAATCACTGTTCATCGGGCTGCTCCTAAAATATGCATCAACCAAACCTGACATCAGTAGCTACACCATCGCATTAAAGCGTTCCGTAACTCATACATAATTTACGAGAATTGTTTCAGGTTTGAGTGGAGGGTGTTGACCCATTAATTACAAATTCAAGCACTTGGCTTTGAGAACTTCCAAACTTAAGCTGAGTTTTTGACTGAAGCTGAACCTCTTGCCGATGCACTTTCTGCCATCCGTCGGCCCCTAATACCAAGGTGCCAAAGCGAGAGAAATCTCGTAAATAAAATGAGGGTTCTCGTTGCCCTGCTAAAAACGTGTCTCGATAGAAAATCTCGGCGTGCTTTCGAGAAACACCCGGATCTTGCAAGACCAAATCATTTCCTTCCCATTTTCCGACTCGCATGATGCCGCCTTGAATTCGCCATACCTGAGGATAAGAGCCTAGGGAACGGATTGATGCAGCGGGCGTATTGCGACCAATCCAGGTGGATGAATTGGCGGGAATCTCAGTGACTCCTTCCGAAAGCGGACGCATTAATTCTCCATTAAACTCTGGATGCATATAAAGCACTGGCAAAGTCCAAGCAGGCTGATTAAATTTATAGAGTGTCAACAAATGCTGACGGGCGATCGCCACTGCACGATCGACGGACGACCGATCAACCAGTGCTTGGGCGAAGACTTCAATAAAACTTAATGCTTCTCGGTCGGCAATGGAGTCTCGCATTGCCAGCACAGCCGGAACTCCATGGTGAATCAGCACTTCGGCAAGACTGCTGCGCGGAATCGCGTCCCGCGAGGTGCGATCAGATTGAGCGCCCCAGCAGGCATTAAAAACTGCTAACTTAACTTGGCAACGTGTTAGGACCTGTGCCAATTCCGTGCCATTGATGGTGGCATCCGAGCGAAGAAACAACAAGCCCCCACTTGGAGCAGGTTCGCCATGACCTGAATAGAATAAAACGTTGTAGCATCGGGTTTCGAGTTGGTCGATGAGTTCTGCTTCAGTGGGTTGCACGAGCGTTGTAACAGAACACAGCATCGGCGAATCAAAGCTTGCTCCATGTTGCGATGTTGATTGTTCTAAAATTCTAGTGAGCGTTTCTGCTT
>DBGGTD010000690.1:0-3157 GCA_051162585.1 Elainellaceae cyanobacterium | reverse complement strand
GGTATGCTTAATTGATGGAAATCAACGAGTCCCAGATCTCTCGATTCATCAGCATACGTTGATCAAAGGAGATGAGCACTCTATCTCGATCGCCGCATCCAGCATCATTGCCAAAGTATGGCGCGATCGTCTCATCATCCGCATGGCGACTAAATACCCTCAATACGATCTAGTCGCTAACAAGGGATATGGAACCTCTAAGCACCGTCTCGCCTTAGATATATTTGGGCCTTGCTTATACCACCGACGATCGTTTAAACCCTGTCAAATTTCGCCGTCTTCATTGTCTGATGGCATTAGTCCAAATGAGCTCCCAAATTTAGCGGCTAATTAGAGCCTCAACCTGTTAAACGAGATCATTTACTTCATGGTTAATTATCTGATTCTGCCCATCTACTCGGGCATTGCAGTAAATTCAGGCTGTTGGACTGTCTCCTAGTAGAACTGACGATTTATTTGTAGAATCGCTATGTGCTTCCACTTGAGCAACCGCCCATTTCCGATAGTCAGACAATAATTGATGCATTAATCGCTGCTTAATGCTTGTCAAGACGCTTTTTAATAACCCATTTCCTGTTGCCTCCAGGAGTGGCTTCGGCGTTAGTTGAAGCGGTGGCGGCAACTCAACTTGGACAGACAAATCTGCCTGTCCAACCAAATGGGTTTCTCCATCTACAATTCGCGGAGAGAGCTGTCCAACCAAATCGAGATTAAAGCGCTGATCAACATAATCAATCCCTCGAATTTTACAACCCACCGATTCCAAGTGAACTGTGCCATCGGAATCAACCCACAACCTCATGTCTACAGTGGGCTGAATGCTAAACATCATAAAATTTCTAGAGCGCATCTTGAGGCGAAATACTTCTGCGCTTAGCCGTTCTGTTCGGCTTGGATCAACCAAGGCACCAAGCAATCGATGAGGTTGACGCAAATAGTGCTGAATCGGGACAGGTTGTTCATGAACAGCAATCTTGACAGTTTGGGTAGAAGCGAATTGAACGGGCATTGAATTACTTACTCGTGAAATGTCTGCCTCGGCATGAATTGCCTTAACTAAATTTTACAATTTTTCCGAGGAATACCCCTGATTCTACCGAGAATAGAGGTGCAAATACTCTTGGACATGGTGATTAATTCATAAATATTACTGTTTTGTAACTATAGCAATCCTAAATCGCTTGTGAATTGTGTGTGAGCGGTGGGGCGGGCGGCGCCCGCCCCACCGCTCACACCCCCTCTGGGATTGCTATAGCGGCGCGTCCTTAAGTTAAGCAGAGCGATGTACACACGACCATTTTTGTCTTGGACGCGATTGCGAATTGCTATAAATAAACTAATTCTAATCGTGTAGACAATATGCCAATTTCTATTGCCTATCTAGGACCTCCTGGAACCTACGCAGAGGCAGCTGCGCTAGCATGTGCAGCTTGGTTGACTCAAACCCAGGGAGAAGCTCCGCTCCTTATTCCCTATCCAAGTATTTTCCAAACTCTTCAGGCAACTGCGTCTCATCAGACTCAGTTGACGGTTGTGCCAGTCGAAAATTCTATTGAGGGAAGTGTCTCCATAACATTAGACACCCTTTGGCGACTCGATATCCTCCGCATTCAGCAGGCCATCGTGCTTCCAATCTCTCATGCTCTATTGTCGCATGCTGCTTCAATTGAAACGATTCAGTCAGTGCGTTCTCATCCTCAAGCTCTTGCTCAATGCCAAGGATGGCTAGAAAAGCATCTGCCTACTGTAAAACTTATCCCGACTAGCTCTACAACTGAAGCATTACAACATCTCGCCCAAGATGTGAGCGTAGGCGCGATCGCCTCCCAACGAGCTGCCCAGCTATATTGCTTGCCAGTCTTAGCGCATCCGATCAACGATCATCCGGACAATTGCACTCGATTCTGGGTAATGGGATTGCAAAATTCCAAAACAGGAAGCCACAGCTCCTTAGCGTTCAGTCTTCCTCAAAACGTGCCCGGATCTCTAGTCAAACTTCTACAGATCTTTGCAGATCGGAATATTAACCTGAGTCGAATTGAATCAAGACCGACCAAGCGATCGCTCGGAGAATACCTTTTCTTTATCGATGTAGAAGCCAGTCTAACCAGTGATGCTGTTCAATCAGCCCTTCACGAACTGAGAGAACAAACTGAAACACTTAAAATATTTGGAACGTACGACATTATGAAAGCCCAGCCGCCTACCTAGGCGGTTGATCAATGATTGGATAATAAATTAATCGGTCTTACGAGCTGATCTAACTAACGAATCTATCGATCAGCTTTTACCTAAAGGCATCTTTAAGAGCAGTACGTGCTGCCAGATGATTACGAGTTGAGGTTAAGATTTCAGCCTCGCGCTCAAGCCGATCAACCGTATTTTGCATTTCTAACAATGACTGCTGCTCTGGAGCAACGCCATAGAGATTATGAGCAATCCAATAGGAAAGTTCAACGGGGAGATCAGGAATATCGCTGGGCAGCTCAATATCCTGACCAGTGAGCTTAGCCGATAAGCGCACTACATCTTGTAAAAGCTGGCTGACCTCAGTGGCTAGCCCTCTCAAATCTCGCTCTGTTGGTTGGTCTTCAATCCATTCGACTAACCCAACATAGTAAGGTTTCTCACGTACATATTCCAATAAGCGAAATCGTTGTTGCCCCATAGTCATCATCTTCATGCGGTCGTCTGGCAAGCGATTATATTGAACAATTTCTGCACAGCAACCCACCGTCGCAATTTTTCCGTCAGCCGGATCAAGCATCAAAACTCCAAACCGGCGATCGGCTTTGAGAATCGTATTCATCATGATTCGGTAACGGAACTCAAAGATATGCAGGGGAAGCGGTCTGCCGGGAAACAGGACGACTTCTGGAAGCGGAAATAGAGGAATTTCTCGGACAGCAATCGATGAAGGAGAAGCCATTACACCTTTAGCCCATACGGGGATACGACATGTATAGATTTTGACCTTACCAATTGCTCCATAGTAGGCCAAGTCGATGCGTTTGATTTGAACATCTATGCTTTAGTTTATCGCAAAGTTCTAGCGTCTCGAAAGGTTATGACAAACAATTGACTGATTAAAGCGAACTCGCGTTAATGGACTAAAACCGCACCTTAACGACTTGGCAAGATCTATTTTCGAAGTATT
>DBGGTD010000689.1:0-6170 GCA_051162585.1 Elainellaceae cyanobacterium | reverse complement strand
AACTACGCCTGTGCGCACTCGTCTGGCAGCCCAGTCAGACGTATCCCTTTTGTTTGAATTGATTCACGCTTTAGCAGAGTATGAAAAGCTTGCCCACGAAGTCGTCGGATCAGTCGATGCGCTGGCTGATCATTTATTTGGCGATCGCCCCTGCATTCAGGCATTTATCGCAGAACATCAACACCATCCGCTCGGTTTTGCGTTGTTTTTCCCGATTTATATTACGGCTACGGCTCAAGCCGGATTTTATCTGGAAGATTTATTTGTGAAGCCAGAAGCGCGAGGGCAAGGCGTTGGCAAAGCGCTTCTGGCTCGGCTTGCCCAGCACGCTCTAGAACAGAGCGATGGCACTTTAGAGTGGAGTGTCCTCGATTGGAATGCCCCGGCAATCGCCTTCTATCAGCGCATCGGTGCGTCTATTTCTGAGCAGGATCGCGTGTGCCGACTCACTCACCACCCACTGCAATCAGTGAGCACGCTGACGATTCCATCGGACTGGACGGTTCGGTTTGCAACGATGGATGATAGTCTGGCGATCGCTGAATGTCTCGACGACCCCGACAATTTAAGTGAAGCCAAGCACCTATTCGAACAATGGCTCACCCCACCCCTTGCCCACGAATCGGCTCTCTGTGCTCACTTAGAGGTAGCAGTTGTTGCGCACGGCGATCGCATCGTTGGGTGTGCGCCCGTGTCGCAGAGCTATTCTACGTTTTTGACACAACCCGGCTTTCTCATTGAACGCGTTGTCGTTGTGCCAGGCTATTCTTACGAGTCAGTCAGTCAGGTGCTAGTAGCTTACCTAGCGAAGGTTGCCCTCGAACGATACTATGGGCGGTTAGAATGGCGTGAGACCCTCCACCGTCCCCAGGCGATCGCCCAGGCTCATCAACTGGGCGCAACGGTGTTAGATGACTGGCGAATTTGTCGGGGTAGCGGAGAGGCGATCGCCCAACATACATCCCATCACTAAGATCGTATCCATATACGCTGATGTGCCATGTGTCGGCCAAGGAACGATCAGTTTAACGATAGGATGAGAATGAATTTGGAGCACTATCCGTGACTATCTGGATAAACGAACAGGTTGATCCGTCTGGTATCATTCATGCCTGCATTGCCTGCTGCGATCAAACTCAGGCAGAAGAATGCCACGTCGAGTTTCAAGCAAAGTTGACCACCAATCAACGGCAAGCGGGCTGGTTAGCTCGCCTGCGGACGGTTGAGTCGTGGGATGACGTTCCAGTCACGGCTCTGAAGCTCAGCTAGAGAAATCAACACAGGGCGATCGCCCATCTTACATAAAATTCGCCCATCCTAAAAATAGATGCAAATCGAATATGCAGATCGAAGTAAGGAGACCCGGACTTGAGTAATCCAACATCTCAGAATACGCTTGCTCTAACTCTCGGCGTGATTTCGGCAGCAGTGTTGCTGATCATATTGAATTCTTTTATCATCATCTATCCGGGGCAGGCAGGCGTCGTCAGCGTCTTGGGTAAGGCCCAAGATGGTGCCCTTCTGGAAGGAATTCACTTTAAGCCACCATTCATATCCAAGGTTGACGTCTATGACTTGACGGTACAGAAATTTGAAGTGCCAGCCCAAAGCTCTACCAAAGATCTACAAGATTTAAAGGCAAGCTTTGCGATTAACTTTCGCCTCGATCCCGAACAAGTGGTGGCAGTCAGACGACAACAGGGAACGCTGGAAAATCTGGTATCAAAGGTAGTGGCTCCTCAAACCCAAGAATCATTCAAAATTGCGGCAGCAAGGCGAACGGCTGAGCAAGCCATTACTGAACGGCAAGAACTAAAGCGTGACTTTGACACCGCCCTTAACGAACGGCTCGAAAAATATGCCGTCATCGTGCAAGATACCAGCGTCGTCGACCTAGATTTTTCACGAGAGTTTACTCGCGCCGTTGAAGATAAACAAATCGCAGAACAGCGGGCTCAACGGGCAGTCTATGTGGCACAAGAAGCCGAGCAGCAGGCCCAGGCCGATATTAATCGAGCACGGGGTCGGGCTGAGGCACAGCGATTGCTCGCTGAAACGCTCAAAGCAACTGGAGGAGAGCTTGTGCTTCAAAAAGAGGCGATCGCCGCTTGGCGCAAGGGAGGCTCTCAGATGCCGCGCGTGTTGATTATGGGAGATGAGGGTACAGGCGGCGGCATTCCGTTTCTGCTCAACCTTAGTGATTTTCAACGAAAGTGATGGTTAGCGTCAGCGATTTTCAACGAAAATTGCAGCCCAACACTAAACTCGGTTGACGTCAGACAGCTTGATGCGTGGATCAACGGCTTTTAGCATCAAATCGGCAATCAAATTACCGAGAATCAGCATGACTGCCCCCATCATCAAGCTTGCCATGACCAGGTACAAATCTTGAGCGGTCACAGCCTGAAGAATTAATCGTCCAAGCCCAGGCCAGTTGAAAAAGTTCTCGGTAATAAATGCCCCACTCAAGAGACTTGAAAACTCAAAGCCAAGCAGCGTAATCAACGGGTTGACCGCATTTCGCAAGGCGTGAACGTAAATCACTCGATTTTCAGACAGCCCCTTCGCACGGGCTGTCTGAATATAGTCTTGGCGCAACACATCCAGTAATTCGCCCCGAGTAATTCGTTGTAAACCAGCATATCCGGTGATACTCAAGGCTAGGGTGGGCAAGATCAAATGCCAGCCAATATCAATGACCTTACCGATAGGCGTCAGATCGGCATGGTCGATGCTCGTCATCCCCCCGACCGGGAAGAGGGGAGAGGTGTTTTGGGCAAGAAACAGCAGCAGCAAGCCTGTAATCAGCGTGGGGAAGCCCTGTCCAGCATAACTAAACACCCGTAGCATGCGATCAATCCATCTGTTTTGGTGAACGGCTCCCAAAATGCCAAAGGGAATGGCGATCGCCCACGTCACGATAATCGACGCGATCGATAGTAGTAGCGTTGCTGGGATACGTTCTAACAAAATGGACGTAACGGACCGTTGATAGGCAAAGCTAATCCCAAAATCTCCTTGAGTAATAATATTTTTGAGCCATAGAAAATATTGTTCGATGGCGGGTCGATTGAGACCAAATCTTTCTTCGTAGTCCTGAATAGTTTCTGGGGCAATCTGAGGATTTTGCCTCAGCGTATCGAGAAAATTACCGGGTGCGAGCTGAATAATAAAAAAGCTCAATGCCGAGGCAAGAAACAAGGTCAATAGAGCTTGAAGCAGCCGTTTAACGACATAGCCAAACGTTTCACTGGTAACTAAATTTGCCAACCAATCGAAGAAAGGCTTTAGCCGCTGCTGTGCCGAGCGAACGTTGGTCATGATCAATACTCAATCAGTGTAAAGATAGGAACATCAGGTAGTTTTGCGCGCCCGTCTAAGGCTCTTAGCTCAATCACAAAGGCAAATCCTGCAAGCTCACAGCCCGCCCGTTCAACGAGCTTAGCAGTTGCCGCTGCGGTTCCCCCGGTGGCAATGAGGTCATCCACAATCAAAGCACGACTCGGAATTTGAAATGCATCTTGGTGAACTTCCAGCCGATCCATGCCGTATTCCAATTCATATTCAACCGCGTGAACGGCAGCCGGAAGCTTTCCCGGTTTTCGCACCGGAATAAATCCGGCTCCCAACCTACACGCAAGGGGAGGGCCAAAAATGAACCCTCTAGACTCCATCCCGATCACATAATCGACTGGCAAGTCAGCACATTGGTCGGCCATGCGATCGATGGTGAGCCTTAGGCCATCTGGATCACGCAGCAAAGTGGTGATATCTCGAAAGATGATGCCGGGTTTGGGGAAGTCTGGTATGTCCCGAATCAGAGACTTCAAATCCATATCGAAATGGAATAAATAGAATGATGTCCTAGAAATCCTATCATTTTGTCTCGAGATACTAGCGCGATCGCCCCTGTTATATTTGTGAATCTAGTATTTATGAATCGTCGCTTCGGGGAGGCTTGGAAAAATCTTGAAACCAGCCTTTGCGCCAGAAGAAGAAAATCAAAAACAGGGCGATCGCCCCCATACCGAGTAACACAGCCGGATATCCCCAATACCAGTCGAGCTCTGGCATATTCCAAGGCGACGCATCCGGGTCGAAGTTCATGCCGTAGACCCCAGCGATGAAGGTCAAGGGAATGAAAATGCTCGACACCACAGTCAGCAACTTCATGACTTCATTCATGCGATTGCTCACCGACGACATATATACATCCATCATGCCTGAGGTGAGTTCTCGGTACGATTCCACCATGTCCATGACTTGCACGGCATGGTCATAGCAGTCTCGCAGATAAACCCGCACCTCTGGGCTAATCAAATGACTTCGATCGCGAATGAGTTGATTAATCGCATCTCGCTGGGGCCAAATTGCGCGTCGCAGGGCAAGCAGTTCTCGTTTGAGATTATAAATTTCTTGAATCGTCTTCCGGGTAGGACGAAGAACAACCTCATCTTCCAAATCTTCTAGCCGTTCTCCATAGTCTTCTAGCACCGGATAAAACCCGTCAATGATTGTATCAAGCAACGCATAGGCTAGATAGTCTGCCCCATGTTTGCGAATCATCCCTCGGTTATAGCGGATGCGATCGCGCGCTGACTGAAACGTATCAGACTCTGTTTCTTCTTGAACGGTCAAGAGATAGTGCCTGCCTAAAATAAAACTCACCTGCTCACTAAAAAAACCTCGTTCATCCTCGGTCGGAACGACCATGCGCGCAATGATGAGGAGCTGATCCTCGTATTCTTCAACTTTAGGCCGTTGGGGCACATTAACAATATCTTCTAAAACCAGTGGGTGAAGTGCGAACACCTGCCCCAATCGTTTCAAAACGTCTTCACTACCCAATCCCTGGACATCGACCCATGACACTGATTCTGTATCGAGATAAGGCACACAGCTCTCAGGAGTAGCAAGATGCACTCGGTTAGCCCGTGCTGCGTTGTAATCAATTAGATGGATACAGGGGAACGTAGCGCCGGGAGGAATGTTTAGCGTTCCAGGAATGCTACCGGGTTGATCAGAAAAGTAGTCATCAATGTAGGATGTTTCCTCCCGTTCATCGTCCTTATCTAACGTGATCGATTCTAAGTCGGAGGGTGGAAAACTAGGGCGATTCATGGGTACAGAGCTTGAAGAAAAGTAATCTGACATACGCGAGTTATGGAATGGCTGCATCGGAATAGAAAACAATCTCCCGAGAATGCTTTAGGAATGGAATGAAGACAATTAAGATGCAATGCCTATTTCATCATTAGAACGCGTGTTGCCCCGATATACCATTCTTCGATATGTCACCTCTATAAAAAACGGAAGACCTTATAACCAAATGCAACAAGTTTGATGCAAAAGTTAATTAAAACATCGCTCTAAACTTAAGAACTTGTTAAGAGAATTAAAAAAGATAATATCTACCGATAATGTATATTTCAAGATACCTCCTAACTGCGTCTACAGCTTCATCGACTCGCTTCAGATAGAGCGGTCGATGGGGCTGATATTTTTCTTAGCATTTCTAAAAGAAATTCACGTACAGACCCACAAAAACAGCCCTTCATCAGGGCTGCTGGAGCATGATTCAGTTTAAAAAGACTATATCACGCTTGCAATACATTTGAACTATAGCCTTGCGCTCTCGCGTTAGGACGTTGAACGTGTGTAGAGCCCTCGCGCCGCGAGGGCTCTACACACAAACCTGAGCCCGTAGGGCCATAGCAACACGGGGAAACTAGATGTCGTCGGGCTCTAGACGGGCTGCGGTAATGGCACCAAGCGCAAACGCTGCGATAAGGGGCATGGGAGATTTTAGAACATAGCTGGCGATCGCCAATGTAAAAGCGATCGCAGCTGAAGCCATCGACCATCGCTTCTCTTGAGGACTTAACCCTTTCTGCGCTTTAATAACTCTCAAAATTTCAGAGGGAATCGGTTGCGGCATCACTGCTCCGGGTGGAAACGCCCAGTAGTGATTGAGAGGTTCCATAACAGGCTCAGTCCAACCGTTCTCTTGACACCATTCAAAAATCCATTCATCCGCGTAATGTTTCATAGGTTAAAGGCTAATCAAACAACAGATAGGAGATACACAAAACAAGCTCTATCTAGACCACATATGGTTTCATATAGCAATCCCAGATGGGTTTTGAGCGGTGGGGCGGGCGTCGCCCGCC
>DBGGTD010000688.1:0-5358 GCA_051162585.1 Elainellaceae cyanobacterium | reverse complement strand
GGGGCGATCGCCCGGTCTGATACCTCTGACGTTCAAGGTCCCGAACCCGTCATAGCCGAAAAGTCAGGCGAACACTGCATTGATGACCCCAACTGCTTCAACCGCTACCATCCCACGATTCCGCCGGTCGCATATGCAGATCCAGGGCAGGCGATCGTCTTTGAAACCCGCGATGCTCTCGACAGTGAATTTAGCTTTGATTCGATTCCAGAAGATGTCACCTCTGCCGATTTGACCTTGGTGCATCCGATGACGGGCCCTGTCTACGTCAACGGCGCTGAACGAGGCGACGTCTTAGCCGTGACTTTGGTAGATATTGCACCCGACGATTATGGATACACCGTCATCGTTCCCGGATTTGGCTTCTTGCGCGATCAGTTTACCGAACCCTACATTGCCAACTGGTTGCTAACTCGCCTGAGCGCTACATCCGCCGAGATTCCTGGAGTGTCAATTCCATTTGCTGGATTCATGGGGTCTGTCGGCGTAATGCCCGGTGAACCGGAACTGCAAACCATCTTAGAACGAGAAGCCCAGCTCGCGGAGGTCGGAGGCATTGCCCTCGCCCCCGAACCAACGGGAGCTTTACCCGCCTCAATTTGCGGGGCAGATGGCACCAATGCCGATGAATGTTTGCGAACCATTCCGCCCCGAGAAAACGGCGGCAACATGGACATCAAACAAATGCAAGCCGGAACCACGCTGCTGCTTCCCTGTTTTGTGGATGGCTGCGGACTGTTTGTTGGTGATGTCCATTATGCTCAGGGCGACGGTGAAGTATCCGGTACTGCGATCGAAATGGGCGCTGTCGTCACAGTTAAAACCGACATTCGCAAAGGGATAGCATCCATGCTGCCAATGCCTCAGTTTGAGGGGGGTGCGCAGCTTAAAGAATTGGCTCCGAGTTCGTTTTACGCGACCACGGGAATTCCGCTAAAAGACGAAGGGGAAATTCCGCCCTATTTGACCTACTTAGACAGCGAGACCATCGAGCCGCTCACGAATTTGTCAGAAGACATCATGCTAGCAGCCCGCAATGCTTTGCTGTCGATGATTGACTATCTAGTTGCAGACCATGGCATGACGCGCGAGCAAGCATACGTGGTGTGTAGCGTTGCGGTTGACCTACGCATTGGGCAGTTGGTGGATGTGCCCAACTATATCGTCTCCGCCATTCTTCCCCTCGAAATCTTTGACGAGCCGGGTGAAATTACCACTTCTGCAACCGTCAATACTCGCTCGGAGCAGCTATGAACCGGCGCAAGTTTCTCCAGGATGGGCTCAATTGGGCGATCGCTCTTCCGCTGATTGCCCATGCTCCTTACCCCCAGTGGAATGTGTATCGCAAGCGGTATTTGTTTATTCTCACGAGCAAGTCCGACGCGCCCACGTTTGCGATGGGCAAGGCGATCGCCCAAACCCTTGCCACTTCTCTGCCTGAAAGCAAAGCACGCGTCTCACGGGCTCCTGATCCGCAGCGTATTGCCAGTCTTCTTAATACGCATCAGATGGAAGTTGCGATTGTGTCTAAATCTGATGCGATCGCCATGGCTCATGGAGAACAGCCCTTTGCATCGTTTGGAGGCATCCCGCTCTACAGCTTGGCAGACTTAGGCGACTATTTGCTGGTGAGTTCAGATGATTTTTCAAACCATCATGCTCATGTGGTCACTGAAACGCTTTATCAACATGCTGATGATTTGATGACTCACTCAGATTTGTATTTTGCGATACCGTCATCAGATTCTCAAATTTCAATTCATCCAGGGGCGATCGCCTCCTCACACTAACGATTCACAGTGCAACAATGTGGCTAGAAAATGCCCAACTTAGAATCATAAGAGCATATCTCTTATATGCATGGGGTCATCATTATCGGGATTCGTTATCTTCATTGCTGATGCACAAATGACGAATAAAGATAGACAATGACGATCAAAAAATGGGCATTGAAGATTTTAGCGGATGCGAATTCAAAATGTATTTTTATAAACTCCAAATATCATCTCGTATTAAAAGATACTGGGCGAGACAATCGGCGGGGATCAAATGAGATATTTCTTTAGAGAGAATGACATCAAGCAAAACTCATTCGACTTATTAGCGTGATTGTTGTCTTTTCGATGAATGATCCCCAATGAATCGCAGACTATTTTTGTTGCATTCAGTGTTATTCGAAACAAGTCAATAATTATTAACAAACGATTAAGTACACCATCCCCAATCCGTTTATATAAATTATGGGGGATATCCCCCATTGTGATCCAATTAGATATCTGCAATTCTTAGCATGGTAGTGAAGAGTTTGAAGCTCGATTCAAGTCGAATCTTTGTATCTCCAAAGACAGATATAAAGCACCTAGGATTTGTCTACAGTAATGATTAAGAATCCCTTTAATAACCACTCGTTGAGTAACGCTATGAATACATGTCCTTGCTGCTCTGAACAGTTACTTCGACACGCTCGTCAAAGCACAATTTATTGGTTTTGCCCCCATTGTCGACAAGAAATGCCGAATTTTTCTGCCGCTGTTATTGCGCGCCGCGATCGCCCCAGCCCGGTAGAAGCATTTGTCGCTGAGTCGTTTGACTTGGCGCATAGACTTTAGTTTGACGGCCACATTTATCATTTCAAGACGCGCGATCGCTCAGTCTGCATTACTAAACGTTACGTCATTTCAAGGGTAACGAAGCAGAAAGGGCGATCGCGTATTCTGTGTTCCTAAAAGATAAACAGTTCTAAAAGATAAACCTTAACGTCAGATGCCAATGGCGACGTTGCTCATCGCGAATCACCAAAATTTGACGAATAAATTCCCGAAAATAAAAGCGTCGCTCGGCTTCTGATAAATCAAACCAAAACTGAGGAATTGATACCGTCTGGGCGATCGCCTTTAAATTCACCGGAGGCAACTGGTCACGACGAGACTGAATCGCTGCAATCTCAGTCCGCACCGTATAGGCCCGCAACGCTGCGGTTTTTTCATCGAGTACGCCCGATTCAACCAGAGTTGGAATTTGTTCTAAAATCGACTGTTTTGCCTCTATTTGTTTGGTTAAACTCTGCTTTATGCCTTCTATATCGGGCATTTCAGACCCTGCGACCGCGCGAGGCAGATCTTCGCAGATGCGTTGAATGGTTTGGTCAAGAATCTGCTGATAGGGAATTGCTCGACATGCCGCACCACCAGCAGTAGAAGAAGCAGAGGAGCGTGTTGCTCCAAACGGGCACGCAACCGGACGCAAATACAAATACTCCTGGGTTTTTCGGCGTGCCGTCACTCGCGACACCTTCATCGCAGATCCGCAGCGATCGCACGTCACTAAACCGGCTAATGAACGAGGTGCACTCGCTGCTCTAGGGGATAATGCCTGATTTCGGCGTAATAATCGATCAATTTGAGCCGCTTCGTCTCGTGACAACACCGCAACGTGCGTATTAGAGATGGTTTCTCCCGTTTGATAGATCAGATCGCCTCGATAAACCGGGCTTGTTAGCCACCGCCGTCCCGTTGAAACCGAAATTCTCTTGTTATATTTCTTCGCCAGATATCGAACGCTGCCGCGCAACGACCCGTAGAGTAAAAAATGTTCAAAAAAATCTTTCACAATCGGAGCTGCCGCCCGATCGAGCGCATAGCGGTCTTTTCCTCGACGATATCCATAGGGTGCTTTGCCGGGGGGCGGCAACGCTTTGACTCGATTTTGAGCATGTCCAAGTCGAATGCGGCGCTGTCGCTGTCGCCGCTGAATCTCTTGCAAAAATCGCAGCATCTCCGATCGCGTCAGGTTGAGACTCTGCCCATCGATTTGAATCTCATCGTCAACGGCAATCAGACGCACGCCAAGGGTCTCAAATGCGGCAAGGCGATCGCTCACTGCCTCAAGCGATTCGCCTAGCTCATCAAACCGACGCACCAATACTGTTTCGATCGATTGCGTGCGGCAATCGTCTAGCAACCGCTGAAGCTGCTGACGCTGCCCCAAATCTTGATAGATGTGATCAACCTCACGTCCCCAGATTGACCGAGGTGGCGGCGATTCAAGCAGCGGGTCGCTGTAGGAATAGGCGACAGTAATCACGAGAAAGAAAGGCTTGTTGCAACGATCGCCTATCGCCCATGCGTAGGGCAGGGTGGAGCAGAAATGGAGCGATCGAGCCATCCGGCTGCCTGTTGGAGTCGAGCTAGGGCTTCATCCGATTGGTCGTTGATCAGATAGACCAGTGCGATCGCCGCTTGTTCGCGTGCACGAGCACTACGATTTGATTTCAGCCGATGCCAGTCATTGGGGGCGATCGCCAATCGTTCTGCCAGGGCTTGAGCAAGCTCTAACGTGCTCACGTCTGCGAGACTGCTTGATTTTGGATTGACTAACGGATCGGCAATGAGGGGTTGAGTCTGAGAAGAATCAGGCATAGTAATCGTCTCGTAGGTATTCAAAATTCAGAAAAAGGTCTGGCAGGTAGTGTGATAGATCCCCCCTGCACCCCTTATCAAGGGGGACGCAGGCGGCGGGATCCTGCAAAGCGCATACATTCATCACTACTGCGTTAGTCCTAAAAAAGACAAAGCTTTTCAACCATCCTCTCAAAAGTTTCCTAAAAGAATTACGGTTCTAGTAGACAAGATCTATACTATAGCCTTACGCTCTCGCGTTAGGACGTTAAACGTTGGTGAGCCCCCGCGCCGCGGGGGCTCACCACACAAACCTGAGTCCGTAGGACTATAAATTCGACAAAACTAAGGCTCGACAAAACCAGGGATAGTTCAGCTAGCCTTATTTTCTACTTTACTATGTCGGTATGAGTTCATCGCACGATTCCCCGTCACCATCTGGCGCTCCCGATGCCGAGCAGCAAGAACTAGAGCAAGCCCTTCGGGAGGCTGAAGAATCGCTTCAGGCTCTCAAAGAGCGCTACGTCAGCATCCAAGAGGCACAGCTCCGACAGCAAGAACTCAAGGTGCAGATCAATCGCACCCAAAACGAACTGCGCCGACATCGCACGAAGCAGCTTCGAGAGGAGCTTAAAGCCCTGCAAAATCAGCTTGACGATGTTGAAATTACGCTAGAAAGTCGATTGCTATCGTGGAGCAGCGTCAAGGAACCGTTTTGGCAAGCGGTTCGCTTTGGGGGGGCGGGGGTGGTGATTGGCTGGGTGATTAAGGCGATCGCGGGTTAGAAGGGTGAAATCAGCATCGCGGATCTGTTATAAAACGGGCACAACCCTCTTCAAAATCCTTCGCTGCTCATGCTTGATCCTCTCACTGCCGGACTTGCAGGACTCGCCCTTGAAACCATTAAAACGACTGCCAAGGAAGAATCGGGCAGCACGCTGGCTAAGTGGCTAAATAAAGA
>DBGGTD010000687.1:0-4153 GCA_051162585.1 Elainellaceae cyanobacterium | reverse complement strand
GCGCGCGGGGGCTCACCACACAAACCTAAGCCCGTAGGGCTACAGAACTCTGGGGATTAAAACCGATTAATGATATTGAGCAGTGATCCAAACGGGCTTAAGACCCGCCCTGCAATATCTAAGGCTCTAAACGCGCGTCGTTGAGGCACGATGACGACGTCACCTTCTTGAATCTGGAAGTCATCATTCAAATCGCTGAGGTCAATTCGTTGGCGATCGATAGTGCCATCTTCATTGAGCCGGATAAATTCAGCGCGGCGCAGGCTTGCATCCCCCGTTGGCCCGCCCGCCGTTGCAACGGCATCTGAAAGCGTGCTGTCAGGCGGGATTTGCACTTCTCCGGGCTGGGTCACTTCTCCGACCACGCGCACGCGCACAACATCGGGTGCCAGGGTTGATCGAGAAAGGAGTCGGCGGTCGATGGTGGAGTCTGCTGCAAGCCGGGGCACAAGAATCGAGTCGCCAGGCTGCAAAATCAGATCTTCAGGCTGATTTTCAGACCAAATTGCGTCCCACAAATTGAGCGTCAGAGTGGTTGATTCACCGTTGGGGAGCGATCGCCGCAGCACGACTTCTTGAATGTTGGCATTGCGCGTCACTCCTCCAGCTTCCATCAGTGCCGAACTCACCGTAGGAGCAGCTGCGAGGGCCGCTTCTGGCGTGCCTCCGCTTTCACGGGCTGCTGCTGTCAGACTTCTCAACTGCACAGGGCCTGGGCGCTGCACCTCGCCTGCTACATTCACGACCACCGGGCGGAGAGTGGTCAGATTCACCGTCACGAACGGATCGACCAAATAGGGTTGCAATCGAGAAGTCAGCTCTTGGGTCAGTGCTTCAGGCGTTTTGCCTGCGGCGCGTATTGCCCCAATGATGGGCAGCGTAATGGTGCCGTCTGACAAAATCACCTTTGATCCCGTAAATTCTTCGTACCCAAACACCGTGATTTCAAGCTGATCGCCCGTTCCCAAGATATAGAAAGATTGGACGGCTTCAAGCTCGATCGAGGCTTCCGCCGCAGAAGAGGTTTGAGAGAGGGCGGGCGTCGACACCAGCGGCACGAGCACGGCGACTAGGGACGAATATAGAAATAATTTCAACGGCTTTAGCATGAGGATCAACCTAGATACGGGACAGAGTTCATGACTATCAGGGAATCAGGTGCGAGGCTCTGCAATCGTGGATTCTTCCGAAGGTGCGACGGTTGGGCTTGGTGTTGAACCTTGATAGTAGAAATAGCTGTCGGGTTCGTTCTTGGCGATGACGCCATTGGCGACAAGCCCTAGCACTTTCAGGTTGGAGCGAGTTAAAAATTCTCGGGATGTTTTTGCGCCTGTGGCATCGACGACGCCGGGACGCACCACGAGCAGCGTGCCATCGACCATTTTGCCCACGGTGGGCGCATCTGCCGCACCTGCTAAAGCTGGCGTATCAAGGATGACAAAGTCATAGCGCTGAGAAAAGTGCTGGATCAGACTTACCATTCGCTTTGAATCGAGGAGCGCGATCGGATTGGGGGGAATCACGCCCGCTGTTAGCACATCCAAATTGGGCATCGTTCGCTGGATCACTTCCTCAACGGCGACTTGACCCACGATGATGTTGCTCAAACCCATTGTGTTGGTGATGTTCCACAGATGATGCTGAGACGGAAACCGGAGGTCGGCATCGATCAGCAACACTTTGCGACCGACTTGGGCGATCGCCGCTGCCAGGTTAGCTGCCACTTCCGATTTGCCCTCTTTGGGGACTGAGCTAGTAATCGTGATGGTTTGCAGCGGCCCGTCGGTTTTTAAGAATTTCAAATTCGCTTGCAGCATCTGATAGGCTGCCGCAACCGGCGAATGGGGGGCATGTTTGACAATCACGCGAGCATTAGTCAAATCGTCATGGGTTACATGCGATCGCTTAGAATCGGCGTTGCCAAATGCAGGAATGATTCCCAATACCGGATAGTCGAACAGGTCTTTGGCCTCGCGGACGGTCTTGACTGACTTGTCGATCAGGTCAATCAAAAAGGCCGTAGCGATCGCCAAAATGAGACCAAGCAATACACCCGCTGCGATGCCTAGCTTTTTATTGGGGGCGATCGCCCCGGCGGGTACCAGTGCTTCTGAAATCACCTGAGCATTCCCAACCACTTGGTTTTGAGACACCTCAACCTCTTGGAGCTGGGTTAGCAGAGCTTCGTAGGTGGTTTGAGACGCGGTGAGCTGGCGTTCAAGTTCTCGGTGGGTTTGCTCTAACTCGGGTAAGGCACTCTTGCGAGCTTGGAAGGTTGACTGAGAATTCGACAACTGATTGAGCCGCCGCACTAATCCCAGCCGTTGAACCTCGGTTTGCACATAATCGGCGATGAGCCCCTGCTCAATGTCTCCAAGCTGCAAGTTGCCCACCGCCACCGACTGATCGCGTCCTAAGACTTGCCCAACCCGTTGCTGAAGTAAACTCGTGAGTCTCTCTTCTTCACGCAGTAACGTCGCAATCGTGGGATGCCCATCCTGGTAGCGGGCTCGCTCAGCCGCTAATTCGCTTTGCGCTTCTTGCAGCTTGAGCAGCGCTTCTTGAACCCCGACCGACTGGCTCAGTGAGCTCATTTCCACTGATTCCTGAGCACCCATACCCACCTGGTTACGTAGCTCAGCCGATTGGGCGCTCACTTCGGATAGCTCAGCCTGCACCTGGGTGATATCTCGGTCCAGATTAGAGAGCGTCGTCACAGCTGCGCTCGATTCTTCTTCCAAAATGATGATGCCATTGGCTTCTTTAAAGCGTCGCAGTTTTTCCTCTGCCTCGACGACAGCCGTTTCGGTTTGGGGTAATTGCTCATTGATAAACTCAAGCGCCGCAGCCGCTTCCGCTCGGTTCATGAAGATATTTTTTTGCTGATATTCTGCCATGACCTGATTGACAACGGCGGCTGCCAACTCGGGGTCATTTTCTTGGTATGAAATTTGCAGCACATCGGTTCCAGGGAGAGGCTTGACGCTCACCCCGTTGGCGATTTTTTGCGGATCGATGAATTCACCGTTGGCAGCGCGGAGGTCTAAGGCTTCAACCGTCGCTTGAGCCACGGGCAGCGATTTGATAATCTCAGCCTGCGTACTGAGCGGTTCGCTCTTCGCCGACAAAACTTCGACATCACCTCGCCCAATTTGGCTCTCTAGACCCGTTAGGGAGGTCGCACGGTCGGGCTTAATGAGCAGTTTGGCTTTGGCTTCGTAAACAGGCTCTTGTAATGCTGTGAACAAGGCTGCCAGAACGACGGTGGTGCCAAATACAAATGATGCTGGAAACCAGCGTCGCTTGAGGACTAGCCAATATTTTTGGAGATCAATGTCTTCAGAATACTCTCTAGATTCCATAGGGCTTGGAGTAAGGGCTTAGATTGCAACTTCAGCAGTTCGACAGGTAGAATGCAGCCCCTTAATCCATTGGCTCTGAGATTACAAAGCCACCAATATGATTGCGTAAGACCGGTTTGCGTATTGTTTGCGTATTGATATAGTCCTACGGACTCAGGTTTGTGTGGTGAGCCCCCGCGGCGCGGGGGCTCACCACACGTTCAACGTCCTAACGCGAGAGCGTAAGGCTATAGTGCCGAAAGGTGAACGATATGCGCGTCATAACCATGTCATTAACCAGTTAGAGACAAGCATGACGGAAAAATCTAAGCATAGAGCTAGATCGGGCTCTTACCAGTCTCCAGAGGCATCCGGGAATATGCTCGTGGTTTCGATTGACGCACGGATGATTTAGGAAGTTCCATCTGCTGTTTCCATCACACTACCGGTTATGCAACGGTGAACCCGGATTGTCACATCAAGTTCATCTCTCGAACATAACGATGACATGTGGGGTTGATATGGTTCATTAACAGGTGAATGAATGCGTGTAAAGGCGGCGATCGCTCCTAGCTTACAGGCTCCGCTTGAGTAGCTCAATAATGTAGCGATCGCCCCTTTTTTTATCCCAGGGTCACATCCAAAAACATCATCAGCACAAACCCCACCATTAGCCCAGCAGTTGCTGCCTTTTCATAGCCGGGGCTGTCTGAACCGAGCCGATTCGATTCTGGAATAATCTCATCGCTGATTACGAACAGCATCGCACCCGCTGCAAACCCCATTGCATAGGGTAAAACTGGGCGTGAGAT
>DBGGTD010000686.1:0-3545 GCA_051162585.1 Elainellaceae cyanobacterium | reverse complement strand
ATATAATAGCTTTCTACTAAAGCCGATTCGATCAGATGACCTGCTCCGTCAAATCTGTGCCCCCCTCAATCTATCTTGGGTCTACGAGCCAACGCCTGCTCAGCATCTAGGCTATCTCGATGAAACCATTCAAGATATTGAGTTACCAGCCGAGACCATTCCTCCGGCTGCTGAGCTTCAGACTCTATACCGAGCGGCTCGAATCGGGGATATCACCGGAGTTGAACAAGAAGCCCATCGGCTCCAGCAGATGAATGACCTCTATTCCCCCTTGGCTGGGCAGTTGCTTCAGCTTGTGGAAACTTTAGATGAGGAACGCATGCTTAAACTTGTAGAACACTATTGTGCGATGGCAGAACGATGATGGGCAGGGCAGGAGTTGAAATGTGCTGGAGGTTGATTGCCGAAGAGTGTTGAATGGCTTAAGGCTCAGCAGTGAATAATTCGCTAATACACCCAAATCAGCAAGACTTGATTTTGATTGTGGACGATAACGCCACCAACATCAGAGTGCTATTTGATGTGTTGCACGAATCTGGATATCGAATTTTAGTTGCTAGAAGTGGTAAAAGCGCGATCGCCAAGCTGCAAGCCATTACCCCTGATTTAATTATCCTAGATGTGGTGATGTCCGACATAGACGGCTTTGAAACCTGTCGTCTCCTGAAAGCCGCCCCCTCAACTCGTGATATTCCGATCATTTTTATGACGGCTCTATCTGATGCCGTCGACAAAGTCAAAGGGTTGAATCTTGGCGCCGTTGACTACATTACCAAACCCTTTCAACGAGATGAAGTGCTAGCTCGAATTGATGTCCACCTAAAGCTGCACCACCTTAATCGAGAACTAGAGAAACGAGTGGCAAACCGCACCACAGAGCTAACAACGGCCTTAGAAAAATTGCAGCAATCTCAACTTCAGTTAGTGCAGAGTGAAAAAATGTCGGCACTCGGGCAGCTGATTGCTGGAATCGCCCATGAGGTCAATAATCCCGTCAATTTCATTCAAAACAATCTCGCCTATATTGATCAGTACATTCAAGAGCTCATCCACTACATTCAGCTTTCTCGCAATCAAGCTCCCCCGGCATTGCTGGATCAACACGCTGCCAATATCGACCTAGACTATCTGCTAGACGACCTCCCCCACATGCTTGAGTCGATGCAAGTAGGAACCGAGCGGATTGCCAATATCAGCGTATCGTTAAGAACGTTTTCACGCGGAGATGCCGTATCAGCAACCCTATTTGATGTCCATGAGGGAATTGACAGCACACTTCTAATTCTTCGGCATCGGTTGCAAGGTAATGAAACACGCCCAGCGATTCAGGTCATCAAAAACTACGGTACCCTACCTAAAGTAGAATGCTTTCCAGGGCAGCTCAATCAGGTCTTTATGAACCTTCTTGCCAATGCAATCGATGCCCTAGAAGATGCTAGCGAAGGTCGTTTATACGATGAGCTTGAGCGTTACCCCAATCAAATTACGATTCAAACTCGGCTCATCCAGAACCAAAACTTTACTGCGATCGCCCCATCTGAGCAAACTCCGACATCCCTCTCTCAGTGGGTGCAGATTTGTATCAGAGATAATGGAGCAGGAATCGCAGAGGACATAAAGCCAAGTATCTTTGATTATTTATTTACCACTAAACCCGTAGGAAATGGTACCGGCTTAGGGCTATCCATTGCCCGTCAAATTATTGTCGAAAAACATGGTGGTCATCTAGACGTAAATTCTGAATGGGGCCAAGGAGCTGAATTTATAATCATTATCCCCACGAACGTGCCGTACTAAATGATCAATTCATGTTACTTTTATTCTCTCTTTTGATCTCTCCAAAGACAGAGTATAGACCTGTCTCGCGATAGATTTTAGTCGATAATAGTCAGTATGAGCTTATTTGAATTGACTACTTTTAATGAAATTGTTATATTTAATTTTGTTAAGGTTCTAAGAATTTCTGCTTTTCTATAGGTTGGTACTTAGAACACTTTTTGAGGGCCTTGCGCCTGGTTGCCTTAGTGACTGAAGCCGTAAGCTATGTGGATACTAGTGGAGCATAGGGGAGTGATGGTCGTAGGGCTGTAACCTGCCTCCGAGGATTTCAAATCCTTCGGTTTTTGTTGGAGCCGCCTACGCAGACTTTGACTGTTTAGCAATAGCTTACTCTGCGAGAAGTCGCAAGCTCCTACAACTGCTGAACCTTTTTGAGGCATCCTCTTAGACATTTGTAGATTTAATAGATGTGGCACGGTCTTTAATAGCTGTTATGCGCAGTTCCCAAACGTAACTTAACCAGACATGACTTGATCAAATGTGATTCAGTTAGTTTTACGCCAAGGGATATAAAGAAGTGAGATACGTTGTTGGTAAAGAGTAGCCAGTTGTTCCTAATAGCTCACAGACGTGAGAAGTCTCGAAGAAGCTGGTTACTATTTACACAGTTTCCACCAAAAATTGATTTTACTTTATGTAATTCAATGCGCTAACGATGATTGTCTATTTTCGGTTTTTCCGGGAAGTATTGGTTTCACTGCCAGCATAGACCCGCTGAGTCAATTAGATTACGCCGAAGCTCAATCCAAGTTACCTTTTATTTTTTATTGATCTTCGATTTAGATTTAAGCGGATTCGTTTACGTTCAATCTAAAATTTGCAGTATCGGCATCTTTAAGTGATTGAGTAACTTGGTTCGATTGGAGATGCTCAAAACTACCAGTTTCGAGAGAGTAATGAGCGAATGTTTCTACCTTAAGGATGTAGATTAATCATCGGCAGATTTGAAACAATTGCATTAGATAACGCAGTGCTAGGTGCATACCAATTCGGATTCATCTTAGGTGATAGTTCTCAGTCGAATGATGAATTAAAGCTAATAAGCAATCGACGGACCATCGGGTTTTGCTCTATCACATCTGAGTTGTACCCCTAAGTTTCTAGTTTTGTTACTTTTACCTGACGCTAATACCAGAGCTATGAGAAAACCCCAAACATCTGATCCAGTAAAGACGTATCTTCGAGAGATTGGTCGTGTTCCATTGTTAACGCATGAAGAAGAAATTCTTTATGGAAAGCAAGTCCAACACCTGACTCGTCTGAACGCTGTCAAAGAATCATTAGCCGAAGAACTTGATTCCCAGCCTGATATTGATCGGTGGGCGGAGCATTCAGATTTATCGATTGATGAACTGAAACAGGTTATCTATGAGGGTGAGGCTGCTCGTCAGAAGATGGTCAAGGCCAATCTGCGCTTAGTGGTGTCCGTTGCAAAGAAATATATTAAACGCAATCTTGATTTCTTGGATTTGATTCAAGAAGGCACCATTGGGCTGCATCGAGCCGTTGAGAAGTTTGACCCCACTAAAGGATATCGATTTTCAACCTATGCCTATTGGTGGATTCGTCAGGCGATTACGCGGGCGATCGCTGAACAAAGCCGCACCATTCGATTGCCCATTCACATCACGGAAAAGCTCAACAAAATCAAGAAGACCCAGCGGCATCTAACTCAGAAGTTTGGTCGTGCTGCCACTATCGAAGAA
>DBGGTD010000685.1:0-2311 GCA_051162585.1 Elainellaceae cyanobacterium | reverse complement strand
TCACTAAATCAACTGGCGATAGAGCATTGCCGTTTAGCGTCGTCGGCATGCCTCGCTCAAAGCCAATCTCAGCATACTCAGGTTCGTCAGGCGTGTTGGCGATCGCTTTCGTCATCGCATAGACTTCTTCGAGGGGTTCATTCCAAGGGTCTTCGAGCGGACCTGCTTCGATGCTGCGGCCTAACAGATTACGATCGATACTGTAGGGCGATGATTTTTTGACTGGCGCTTGAATGCCAAAGCGATCGCCATAGGCAATCGTCTCTTCTCGGCTCATACCCCATTCTCGCGCAGGAGCTAGGACTCTTAAATTGGGATTCAACGCTGCAATGGACACATCAAAACGAACCTGATCGTTGCCTTTGCCCGTGCACCCATGCGCTACGGCATCGGCTCCATACTCTTCTGCCACTTCAACCAATCGCTTAGCAATCAATGGGCGAGCTAGCGCCGTTGAAAGCGGATAGCGATTTTCGTATAGAGCATTCGACTGGATCGCTGGAAACGCATAATCTTTGATAAAACTATCTTGCAAGTCAGCAATCAAGGATTCATCTGCACCCGATTTCAGCGCCTTCTCTCGAATGGGTTCTAGCTCGTCACCCTGACCCAAATCAGCCGCTAACGTAATGACCTCTTTAACTCCCCACTCGTGCTTCAGATAGGGAATACAAACTGATGTATCGACTCCACCTGAATATGCCAATACGACTTTATCGGCGCGACCCATGATTCCTCGACTCGTTAGAACAAAAAGAACAAACCTCTATTATGGGGCTAATTGTTCTAAATTTTGTTCATTGGGTACAGCAAATCGTCAATTCATCCATATGGAAACAAATTGGTTGATTTGGCGGATACATTCGCATTTTCGGCGGAATTTTGCAGAAAAATGGATCATCTCGTGAAAATTAGGGTTACAAATAATACATTACATCATTGCTTTGGGCATGTTATTGACAGCTTTGCGCCTCATCTAGATGGGGTAGCATGCTGATCGACGTAATCGGTACCGCATATTTGTGGCTTCCACCTGACGGGTAATCATATGGTAGTCCTTCCCAATTACTTATCTGAGCGTTTATCCAGACTAACTAAGCAAATTGAAATTGCACCGTCCTACCAAACTAGCGAAGCCGTCTATCAGGCAGGCGTTTTATTAATATTGTCAGCCCGTGGGCAGGCTGCCTATATCGCCTTTTCATATCTACTCGAAGGAGAACTGCGCCTTGGCAAAGCGAGTTCACTGCTTCCTCATCTGGCGAGAGTGCTACCGAGCCTTTGTTATGTCTTAGGTTTGCCCTGCCCTACTCTGCCCCACCGAGCAGCAATGTCATTTGCAGAATTGACGCAGTATGTAAATAACGAGGAGCACAACTGGCGTTCTATGATCTTGGCAGATCGATGGTTGCAATTGCCGTTTCCCGAAGGAGGGTGGACTCGCGAATATCTGGATCGAATGATTGGGGCAGGAGAACGACCCAGTTTTATCGAGCTTACTCAATTTCGGCAAGCAATTTTTAGGATGGTGCAGCACCGCGCTGCAGACAATCGATTGACCGAAGCGATTGAGCTCATCGACCTATATCAATCGGTTAGTCAGGCTTGGAATCTTGATAATCAGGACTGGCTTTCTGAGGAAATACGGACAATTGCCATTGATACCTATTTTCGAGCAGGTCACGAGAGACAAGCAAAGCAGTATATTGCCGAGTGGTGGCAGTTCAGTCAGATGTCTCGGTTTCCTATCCTTGCCTATCCAATCGCGGCCATGCGAGCCATATTATATGGTTCGCTTAGGGGGCAGATTAACATTGCACAGACTGCTGTGGATACCTTTCTGGATGCTCTGCGTAACCGTTCGTATATTCCTTTTTCTGGGAAGAGCCCTACGGTTACAGACTGGCAAGACTTTATGGAACATTGGAACCATAAAATTTTCACCGCTGAAACAGACGTGTATGACAGTCCGTGTGATTGTTTTCCGGAAATCGTCGCGCAACAACAATGCGGTCAATACGGTGCGACTGAGGAAGAAATTTTAGAATTAGAAACTCGGTTGGGTATGAAGTTGCCTCCCAGCTATCGAACGTTTCTTTTGTATAGCAATGGGTGGGTCTTGCTTAATGAGTGCAATGTATTACTGAGCGCTCATGATGTGAACTGGTTCGCTGCTCGCAATCAAAATTTGATTGACGCCTGGGTCGAAGCAGGAACCGAAGGAGAAGTTAGCGATGAGCACTATTTTCAATACGGAGAGCATCAAGATCCAGTCTTTATTCGGTGTGAATATTTACAAACTGCGTTGCAG
>DBGGTD010000684.1:0-2665 GCA_051162585.1 Elainellaceae cyanobacterium | reverse complement strand
CTGCGCGTATGCTGGAGCAAAGCGCCGACTGACTGGAGCCATCAACACTCCCAGCGACAGGCTAAGCGAACCTAGCCCGATTAGAATGATTCGCATCCAGACTTTATTACGGTTTACGTGCGTCCACTGATTCATCAAAACAACCTCCGAATATCATTGCCATCAAAGTCCACCCGAATCCGGAAACCAGCGACAGTTTCTGAAAATCCATCACGTTGCTGGAGCGTAACGCCTGCTCGGAGGTTGCGCGTGATCGGGGCGTCGTAGAACAGCTCCAACACATCTGGGAGATTGTCGCTGCGATCGCGCCGTGCATCTGTGTTAGATAACAGGCGACCATATCCCAACCCACGGCGATCGCCCGTGATGAAGAGGTCGAGTAGGTTCATACCCAGGCTGAAGGTTTGCCCCCCTTCGCCCAAATCCAAATTTTCGTACCAGCCGACGCGCCCAAATAAGCCCAGGTTGAGGTCAGGGATAAATACCTCGCCATTCAAGCCAAACGCCTGTTCGCGATCGCCCGGACGCAGCCCAAACACGTTGTCTCCCCGATCAAAGTCAAAAATTTCGCGGAAGCCATCGTTTTCTCCTTCGTCTTCGGCATTCACGTATGTCGCTCTGAGGATGGCGGTGCCCAGCCGAATGCCAATCTCTCCAGCAAATCCATCTAGCTCAAAATCGCCCAAGTCACGGGTTGAGGAGAAAGTCGCAGCCTTGAGAATGAGATTGTCAGTGACATCAAAGTTCACCAGCAACGCCGGACGACTGGCAATGCTGGCAGCACTCAATGCAGGGTTCGTTTGAAAAACAGGGTTGAAAAAGTGGGTCGCGCCATCTTTAGCAAAACTGTTGCGATCGAAATAGGAAGTCAGATCAAGCAACCCCACTACAAATCGCAGATTCGACACCCCCGGAGGAGATGCCGATACATAGAGTTCGTTGAGGTTGAGCCCTTCTTCACGAGAATCGGCAAAGGCGTTACCCGTTGTTAAATCGACCGTCCCGCCTACTAAAACATGAGGATTGAACGCATACACCGAGGTCACTCGCCCTCGTGCTGATGATTCGTCACCTTGCAAGAGATAGATTCCTTGAACCTGAATCTCAGGCGAGCCCAATACATCGCTTCCTTCTCGCAGGGCAGTGTCTAGATCTTCAGACGATTCAAAGGACTCAGAAGAATCAGGTTGAGCTTGAGCTAAGCCTGATTCAACATCAAGTTCGTCTACTCGTTGCGATCGCTCCAAATCGCGTAGTGGCAAGACAAATGCCCGCGAATATTCAGCGACGTATGCATCATACTCGGCAAGGTATGAGGAGTCGTCAGATTCTACTTGATTTACAGCTACTTGATTTATATCTACTTCATCGGCTTCTACTTCAGCCGCACGAGTATATTCAGCAACATACGCATCATACTCAGCAAGGTAAGAATAGTCGTCGGATTCTACTTGATTTATATCTACTTCATCGGCGTCTGCGTCATCCGCATGAGTATACTCAGTGACGTATGCATCATATTCTTCTAGATATGAATAGTCATCGGATACATAGTCGTCAGATTCTATGGAGTCAGCCGCATCGACAGAGTCCTGTGTATTTGCATAATCCTCAGATTCTACATAACCCTCCGTATTTGCAGAGTCCTCTGTATTTCCATAATCCTCGGATTCTAGGGAGTCCTCTGTATTTCCATAATCCTCGACTTCAGCACTGGATTCAGCATCTGACGACGGCTCAACGATAGAAAATGCAGCAACAGCACCAGGTTCGACTGATGTCCGTAGTGTTTCTTCGCCAAATAGCGCATTTAGAGACACCCAATCATCAGACTCTTCAAGTCCTATAGACTGAACCAACCGAGGCGGGGGCGATGCATTTGACGCCTCTACACTAGACTCTTCATGAGTAGTAGAGGGAGATGTGTATTGTGGATGATCCGATGGATGAAACGGAACTAGCGTAATAGAGTCGTGAATAGATGCCGATGACGTCGATAATGTCGACAATTCGGCGAATGAGTCATTTGCATCGCTGATGGGTTCTGCTAAAACAGGCTTTACGCTAAGGGCAATGCCGATACCTAAAAATATCAGCCCTGTTGCAGACGTTTGACCCACTCGGCGAGCCGTTTGGATTAGATAGGTATGACGTAAAGCCGTAGACTTTACTGCATACGGAATGCCAATACTACGCATGATTCTTGCTCAAGGGGCTCTAGAGGTTAGGATGCGGGAGTTGCTCTAGCATTGTTGACACAACGCCGACACACTCGAATTGACACCTGATTTGATTTATCAAAGGACTATCACGTCGACTTTCTATAGCCCTACGGGCTCAGATTTGTTTGTAGAACCCGCGCGGCGCGAGGGCTCTACAAACATTCAGCGTCCTAACGCAAGAGCGCAAGTACTATATTAGATAGACGCGAGTCAGCGACCTATTTGCGATCGCCACTAACGTGTTTGATTGCGGATCGCCTAGGGCATCTCAGCATTAGATGACCCGATCAGCTATTCGAAAAGAGGATTAACAAATTCTGGGAGATGGTTGTTTTGGAAGATGGTTCAACCCTGCTCATCGACTCGACGAAGTGACCTACTTCTAACCCCTGCTCATGTCTAGAACTATGCGTTTCCATCGGGGAAAACTCCCGAATTTAAGG
>DBGGTD010000683.1:0-2803 GCA_051162585.1 Elainellaceae cyanobacterium | reverse complement strand
ACCCTACATCCGCGACCAAAGTATCACCGTGGATGAACTGGTAAAGCAAACGGTGGCACAGCTTGGTGAGAATATCCAAGTTCGTCGATTTGTCCGGTTTGTGCTAGGCGAAGGGATTGAGAAAGAGGAATCTGATTTTGCAGCTGAGGTCGCGGCTCAAACGAGCAAAGCGCCTGAGCCAAAAGCTCAACTTGCAGAACCAAAAGCCGAAGCAGCACCTGCACCTAAGCCTGAGAGTACAACGGGTGAGAAGAAAAAGAAGAGTGGTAAAAAGAAAAAATAAGGGGTTGTTCTAACTGCTTGTGTCGTACGCGGTAGTCTCGCGAGAGCTTCTCATAGCTCTACCTTAGGGAACGACACCGATAAGGCAGGTTGGGGTAGACCTGTCTTTATAAGGCAATTCGCAGTAAGGCAATTCACAATGGCGTTAAGTACCCAAAATGGTGGTGTGAGTGCCCTGTGCCCGCACCACCCCCTCAACAGAAATGCGAACTGCTCTACATTTTTGGGTTCCCTTTAAGTCCAACCCAGTCCCAATTCCGGGAATTGGTACATACTTTTGAACCAAAATCGCTATGCTGAGATAGCACGATGGAATTTCGGTAAGATTGGCAGATATGGCGGGAGCAATTGATCAAATTGAGCGAGATATCGCGGTTTTAGAGAAGTCGTTAGAGGCGATCGCCCTAGAATTTCAGACGTTATATACCCGCTACCTTGATGCATTGGGTCAGACGGTTCGCCAACAGCTCGTTGTTACGGGTTTTCAGATTTGTACAAAGGGTTATCCAGAGCGGTTCTTAAGCCTGTCTTTAGCTCAGCGCCAAAAGGTTCAACAGGCGCTTCGTCAGCTCGCGAACCAGTCTAAAGAGCAAATTAACTCGCTATTAGACGCTAGTTTGGCAGCCCTCGAAGATGAAGACCTTGATGAAGATGATGACGATTTTAACGATATTGAAACGCTAGAGCTAGAGTTTGATAGTCATCTCTCCGACGATGTGATGTCTGATCATGTCTCTTCTACCTCGTCGTCTCCCTTACCAGAATTTTCATTAGAGACGCTCATCAATTCATCCTTATCCGAATCTGAGTCTCAAGAGTCAGAAACACCTCCAGAAATAGATGAGTCGCCAGTCGCTGAGTTATCCGATCAGAGTGAAGCTGAAGATCAAGACGCTGAAGATCAAGACGCTGAAGATCAAGGCGCTGAGGATCAAGATGGTGAAGCTGATGGCGTCGATGATCAAGAGGATACAGACTCATCCTCTATTGAGACAAATCATCCCCTAACGCCTGATCTGCTGCTAAATCAGCAAGAGATTTTAGAAGAAAGCATCAACGAGGTTTTGCGGAATCTTTCTTACGCCGCAAATCGACTAATGCAACAGTCTGGAATCTTACCGAAAAAAGTTCCTGATAAAATTTTAGAGGCTGCAGCTAAAGCCGAGCTTTCAACCGAGGTGGTCAGTCCGCCTAATCTACTCAATCTTATTGTGGAGACGGATGACGGCACTGACGACGAATCAAAGATTACCCACATCATGGCAATTCGTCTACGAGCATCTGAGATTGAATTTGGAGATACAAGGTTGTCCGCATGGCGATCAAAGATTCGGGAATTTTCAGCCCGGCTAAATCGTTTAAATCAAGACTATGAAAATAAACACCACGAGCTTGCCATTGCTGAAGCCGAGGCGGCATGGCGAGCAAGCTGGTATGACGATTAGCGATCGCCACTTTAAAGATTCGCCTTTCACTATAAAGCCGCGAATTTTGAGCAGCACACGGTTCGATACGTCTTCAATGGTTTGATTATTCTTTTCTCTCAAGCTCTCTGATCCCCGATATGGATTGGCTGCGATTACAAAAAGCCCTAACTGTCGAAGCCGATCGTGGTTTCAATGATTTGATGGGGAATCAATATCGCTTTAGCGAATTCCTCCGCCTAAGTCTAGAGAAGCCTCCTAACGACCTTTCGGCAGATGAAAAAGATCGCTGGCGAGATTTGTCATCCCAGTTTGCTCGCTACTCGGATATGACCTTTGCCCAGCGTCGCCACTTGGTTGCCGATGCTCGACGGTTTTTGTATCAATCGAAGCGATCGCTCGAAGAACATCATCAATATCCCTGCGAGGGAGACTCATCACCAGACGGCGATGAGAAATCCCAACCTTCTACCCATACAAGGCGATCAAAAACTCCCAAAACGACTCCGATTGTTGAACCCAAACGCAGCCCCCCCGTTGAATTAGATCAGGCGGTCACGTATTTGCCTGGAATTGGCGCAAAAAACTCTGAACGATTAGCAAAGCTGGGAATCTTCACCGTTAAAGATTTGCTGTTCTACTATCCCCGCGACCACATTGACTATGCGTGTCAGGTCAACATTCGAGACTTGGTTGCGGGGCAGACTGTCACCTTGGTAGGTACGGTGAAACGCTGCAACTGCTTCGGTAGCCCCCGCAATTCAAAACTCACCATCTTTGATTTAACGATTCGAGATAAAACAGGGCAGATCAAGCTCAGTCGATTTTTTGCGGGAAACCGCTATCGCAATCGCGGCTGGCAAGAACAACAAAAGCGGATGTATCCCATCGGTGCAGTCATTGCCGCGTCAGGACTGGTTAAGGAAAACAAGTACGGCATGACGCTGGATGATCCCCAGCTCGAAATCATCGATCATCCCGGCGGCTCAATTGAGTCGATTAAAGTCGGGCGAGTCGTGCCGGTTTATTCGCTGACTGAGGGAGTCTCAGCCGATGTTGTGCGCCGGGCGGTGGTGGCTTCATTACCCGGTGTGCTT
>DBGGTD010000682.1:0-5975 GCA_051162585.1 Elainellaceae cyanobacterium | reverse complement strand
TCGGCGCGATCGCCAATCGCATCTCCATCATCAAGGTCTAGATTGTCAGCTTCACCTCCATCTTCCTCCATTAGCTGGAATCGTCCTTCTGAGTCTAGATGGGCCGAATCAGGGCGAGTCGCGCTAACGGCTGTGCAGGCTGCAGGTGGCGTTCAGATCAGCCTTGACGGAGCCTATATCAATCGCAGTGGGTCATATGTTGCAAATTTGATTATCAAAAACGAAAGCGATCGCCCGTTTGGGTTTGTTCCGCTATTTGCCCGTGTACAAGATACTCAAGGGCATGATGTGCAGTCGCGAGTCTCCCTATCTGGCACTGATGAACTCGTACGTCCTGGAGAAACATTGCGAGGACAGGTGTTTATCTTAGGCCGAAGTTGGGATTATAGCGGCGATCAAAATCTTATGTTCATCGTCAATGAAGGAACCTCGGGCGGGCGATTATTTCAGATTCGGTTTTGATCTGTCTTAAGGGAATCGTTCAATAAAAATCGGGCGTTGCCAACTTCCAAAATTTAGGGTTGGATCTCTGAATTAAATAATTCAAAAACGTGGCGGCAAAAATCCTTTAGTTTGTCGGACACCTCAGCAATTGGCAGGGACTCTCCCTCAAATTGCCAGCGTCCAATTGTCGAAAGCTGCCACTGTTTACCACGATGGTCAAACCCTGCTATTTCAATGCCAATTGCTCGATAGGTCTGTGAAATTGGGTCACCATGAAAGCGAATCTGAACCAGCAGACTGCGGCACTGAAAGCGTCGACTCAAACCTGGAAAGTGAAATCCAATATCAATCGAATTCGGGTCTACCAGTTCTCGCGTGTCTTGATCGTTTGCCCATGGCCTTAAATCAGCTCTAGCATCTGGAAAGTCTGCCTTAAACTGATTCACAATCGATGCAATCTTGCTAGCGACCTCAACACTTTTTGCTTGTTCAGCTGCATTCACTTGACACACTCCGTAGACTGTTTTGATAGGGTTATGGTGGCTACAGTTACGTCATGTTTGGAGTTGCCTGTATGTCTCCTGTCCCCTGCCATGTCATCGTCGAAGGGAATCCTGCGATTATCTATGCAAGCCGCAATGGCAAACCCTCTAAGTTTTTGCCTATTCTAAATCAGTTCTTAGATAAGTTTTGGCAAGAGCGTGACATCTCTGGAGAAGACGTTGATACTCCCGAATGCTTGGTCGCTCAAATTATTGTGCGCTTTGGGTTTGAAATCTGCGAAGACGACTACTCTAATTTAAGAGTGGGGCTACGTTACAGCCCCGACGTGGCGTACTTGTATTGGATCGGGCTGGATCGACGTGTGCAAGTTTGGACACCAAACGATAAATATCGCCACGATCCGGCAATCGGCTTGAACGGATGTCAACAAATTGTTCAAGACGCAACACAGACGACTGTCAATTTTTCTGAGTTGGCATAAGGTCAAATCAGACCGTCATGAGGTGGCATGATATGAGAGCAAGATTATTCAAAATCCTGCTAGCTCTGTTTGTGCGTTTATATTTAATGCCCGCTAAAATCGCTGAAATTTTCGGTAGGCAAGCCTTTGAGTTTATCAGGAAAACAAACGATGCATCCTGAGTCACTGAAAGTTACCTTCGAGATTGAAGCCAAGAGTCTCAAAGAAGCTATAGCAACGCTTTCTAAAAGGTTCTTGCGGGCCACCCTAATGGGGTGCGAGGTGGTTCGTGAACCGACCGATTTCTGCCTAGCGCATCTGTGCCAGCGATTAATTGACCAATGGCAGGGAGGCAAAATTCCCTATAAAGACGGAACGATTATGCTGACGTTTCGCTCTGGACTACTCGAAACACAACCCGATATCTTGATTTATGAACCAGAGGCAGGCGATCGCCGAGTGTTTTCAAAACGGCAGCCCCCCGCTCTAGCTCCGGCCTCTCAACCCCGTGTGAATTTGGCGAGTTGGGAAAAATTGTCGTCATCTTCAACCAGCGAATCGGTTGTTGATCAGTTGATGCAAACTTTAACTACTACTACTAAAGCGATCGCCCAACTCACATCCACTCAACAGAAACTTGAGCAGCAAATCCAATCGCTTGTTACAGAAAATGCCGATCTAAAACGACAACTCCATCGTCAGACGCAAGAGATTCAATCTGTCGTTCATCAAGCATTCATTGAGCAAACTAAAACAGTCTCTGATCAGCTCCAGGAGGCTTTATTCAACCATCGGGATGCGGTGTCTAACATGCTGTCGCAACACGTCGGCTCGACATCACGCTCCCTAAGCCAACAGATCGATAAACTGCACGCTCAAATCGAACACCTTGCGATTCAGCTTGAGGAGTTAGATCCCCTGTCTGAGTTTGATGGGGTTAGCATTCCTCAAACCCAGGACGAATGGCGCGATCGCATCAAAGAGGCGTGGGGTACAGTCGGAGACTATGAAAAATATAGTCTCAGCCATCGAGAAGACAATGCTGAAACTCCGCTATGTTTCACGCCAGATTGGATTGTGCTGTGTGAAATGCCGTGGGTTCGTCAGTTAAGCCCAGTACTAGCCGAGCTACACACCCTGCTGCATCGCCAAGGCGGAATTGATTATGTGGGGGCAGATATTCTCCAGCAGTTTGGGCAGCATATCGACAAAACGGGTGACCCATATTACATCTATGACATCAATGGGTTTACCGCCTATGAGGCGCTTTGGCAAATTGCGTATGATCCTCAGCATTCATGGCTTCCAGAGCTTCAGCAACTTTGGGCTGCTTTGGAGGATCATAATTCTAAGATTTTCCAGTTGTTTGGATGGGAAGATGCCGCCATCCGCGCGTTAGAAAGCATCGTTCACCCCACTCAGCGCGATCGCCATCAGTCAGCACACCAGTCTCAACGTTATTCGCCCAATCAAACCGACACCGCAAATTCACTTCGAGACTACCTCACGATGCTCAAGATGGGCCCCTTCATGCCAATCACAATTGATTCGATTAAAAAAGCTTACAAGCAAGCAATGAAAGCGGCTCATCCTGATAGCGGTGGCAGCACAGAAGAAGCTCAGCAAGTAAATGAGGCATACAAAGCTGTGTTGAGGCACTATTTTCCCGAGGCAACCTAGTGTCGCAGTTTGTAAAGGCAGAGGGCAGAGGGCAGAGGACAGAAAATTGAAGATAAATGCCTGCTTGCCCTAATTCACACACTGGCTGTAGACAATCCCAGATGGGTTGTAAGCGGTAGGGCAGGCGCCGCCTGCCCTACCGCTTACACACAATTCACAAGCGATTTAGGATCGCTATAACAGTCCAACAGTTTAATCGAGATGCCGAACTAAACTCAATAGGAAATGGTTTAAAAATTGCACCAATTGCTCATTGTTTATGAATAGTTTTCAGTACAAATTTGACGGTGGTCTATTTAATATTAGACATTACAAGAACTATCTAAAATCAGAACGATTGTTCTCATAAAATTCCAGATTGAATTTGAAAAATGGTCATACACTCAAACCTCAAAAGCTTACTAGACAGGGCTCTAAGCAAGGATTTTAAGCTAAATCGCTCCAATTACAGGTATGAATTGTTGGGTCACACCCTGGATTTTTGGCCTGTAAATTAGGTTCAAAAAATCCAATTATTATTGAATTAGCCATTATAAGAGTTGCGATTAAAAGCTTCACGTTTTTCTCCAAAAATTGCAATCTACAGTATCTAAATTGCCCTATTTGGATTCAAATTCTATTCAGGGAGCTTACCTAAAATTTCTATAAAAAAGCAGGATTTTAGATTTCACTACTCGTAAATTTACGAGCATTATCTTTTACTAGTCCGAATAAGATGGCATTGAACGGATCACACTCGATCTAGTTTGTTTGCGAGTCATGCGAGGATGCGTGTTGGATTTTTGAGTTCCACAATTTTCGAGTCCATACAGGAGTCGGTGAACATTTTCGGACTCAAATTCGATACACCACGGGCGGGTTAGTAGAAAACTTGTGAACGAGGTTGTAAAGAGGGTCGTTGTCGCAGCGATCGCCACTGGAATTAAAATCTGCCATCTACTGTGACGCATGGGGTGATATTTCTCTATATGAATTGATGCACGCCATAGCCCACGGTAGTGAACTCAATAAATGACGCTGCACAGAACCATTAACGCGTTCGATCATAAGAGGTGTGTTACTGAAGGGTTCTCAGCAAAATCCCATAAATTTAGCCTGATACTTAGAAAATTCTGTCCGTATAATCCTCACCCATGAGCTTCTCAACATTCTTGGCTTCTCTGCCCATAATGTCTGCTCTGCCTATTCACACGCAATGTCATTCACCAATTTCGCAACGCTAGATTTTTGTGTAAGTGCGATGGTCAAAGACCGATCCTAAAGGACCATCGTCCTCGGTCGTGGGTTTCTTAGTAGGGACGCCGAGACGTTATGCTCCGCATTGCCAGGGCAAACGCACTCAACCTTGATGGTTTGAACCTCATTCATGATGTTTAAAACCTCACCAGTGATGTTTGAAACCTCGTCAGTGATATTTGAAACCTCGCTAGTGATGTTTCAAATATCAACCATATTGATGATGAACCTTGATTAGGCAAGGGTTTCATCAATTTCTATCAGGACTTATGCAGTAGCGATAAATATATGCGCTTTGCAGGATCCCCCCGCCTGCGGCAACCCCCTTGATAAAGGGGGAAGGGGGATCTGTCACGCTACATTTAGCATCTAAGATTCCATTTGCGTAAATCCTGTCTATGAGTAAATTGAAGCTGAACTAATACACATTGCGGGTCAGCGTAAATGACTGAAAATCGGGTTAGTGCAGACTTGTCACCCGACGAACAAGAATTCATCTTATCGTCACTTAAAACTATTCAAGAAAAGCTATCGTTTCTAATTGGCTTGAGTGCGGCTGAGCGCAAACGCTTATGTCATATGGGAGATAAATCGCGAGCGTTCGTCCTGAAAGCGTTAGAACTCGCAACTCAAAACGATGAACTACTGCCCCGCTGTCTGGATGTTGATGAATTGCGCCGCGACGTTGACTTGCTCGATGCGCTCTATCCCATCATGCTCTCGATGGCAAAGCTGCAAGAATTGATCGAAGATACCTATCGGCAAGTAGGTAGCGAAGCCTATGCTTCAGCACGAATGGTTTATAAGTCTGCACGAGCCAATGGTGAGAATATGGGTGTCAGCTCATCACTTGAAGAAATGGGTCGTCGATTTGCTAAGAGCCGTAAGGCATCTGATGATGCCCCAGCTCTGATTGACTGACAACGCTCTGAATGCTAGCGGCTGTTTGCAAAGCGTTCCCATAGGGTAGACGCGCCTACACTTATGAAGATTGACCGGCCCTCGCTAAATCAGCGAGGGCTTTTCTTTGGGCTTTATGGATTCAACCCCCGAATGCGTTTAGTGAGAATCCGCATCACCTCATTGGGATTGACCGTGGGCAAGGGCTTCGACCATTCACGCGGTTCGGCATAGTCGAGTTGAAACATCTGCATCACATAGTAGTTGACGACGGAAAGAGACCCTACTGCAATGATGCGCAGGGTATGCCGCTCATCATCTGGACGTGATGAACTGTCCGCCCCACTGGGCGGATTAGGTGGATAAACCATAGGTTCTTTACTCCTGTGTTTGTTTTAGGAGCACTCAAACAAAAGGCCATCCCGAATTTTCTGCATGACAAAGCAGGATGGCTACAGGAGCTATACCATAGACTGTAGTCTCCGACTGGTGATGACAGTTGGGGATTAGCTCTCTGGAACGTGTGTCACCACTTCTAGAGAGCGCTGCGCTGTTTGAGCGCTTACCGACAGAGGATAACCCAAGGTGTAAAAGAAAACAACCGTACTTCAAGCTTTAGAAAAATTTAATGGGATTTAGGGGCGATCGCAGTCCATTAAGTTGAGGACGTTGGGGCGATCGCTGATTGGGAGAAGTTGATTAGTTGAGGGGCGATCGCCAGGTGAGCTTTATCTACGGCAACTCTATTGCC
>DBGGTD010000681.1:0-5852 GCA_051162585.1 Elainellaceae cyanobacterium | reverse complement strand
CCTACTCAAGTCAGCGATAGACCTTACAGCGACGTAGATACGAATCGCTGGAGTGCGGCTAAGATCCAGTTTGCTCGCGAAAACAACATTGTGAGTGGATATCAGGATGGCCGTTTCCGCCCGACTCAACCCGTTACCCGTGCCGAGCTCATGGCCGTGATGCGAAGAGCCGCAGAATACGGTAAGTCGATTCAAAACCTCGATACAACGCTGTGGCCTCAGCAAGATGCATTTGACTTTGCAGACACTCAAAATCACTGGGCAGCACCCGTCATCGATCAAATGTCATCCTACTGTGGCGTCGCGTCTCCGCTCAATGAAGTGGGTCGCAGTTTCAAGCCTGATGAGTCTGCCAAGCGAAACTATGCAGCGGCGGCAACGCTCCGAATGCTAAATTGCGTAAAATCTGACGATGCTTCAGATGAGCTGTCATGAGTCGCCATTAACTATTCTCTCTAAGTTGCGCTAACTCCAATTTCATCAAGTTTCATCCAACCTGACTCAGGGGCGTCATTCTACGCTCCTGATTTTTTGTGGAGCTATTCATTTTTGCAACGAAACGTCTACATAACTAGAAGTAATCAACTTGTAAAGATTAAGATAGTTGAAGAGAAAGGATATTTAAGGAATCTCATGACATCTGGCTTGATTGATGCAGCTTCTCTACCTCGCTTGAATACACCCACCATTCAACGATTCCCCAATGGGCTAACGGTTATCGCAGAACAAATGCCAGTCGAAGCAGTCAATCTCAGCTTGTGGCTCAGCGTCGGCTCAGCCGTCGAGCCTGATCCGATTAACGGCATGGCTCATTTCTTAGAACACATGATTTTCAAAGGCACCAATCGCTTGCGAAGTGGTGAATTTGAGCAGTTGATTGAGCAGCGTGGAGCCGTTACCAATGCTGCAACCAGCCAAGATTATACGCATTACTACATTACGACAGCCCCCAAAGACTTTGCAGAACTTGCTCCCCTACAAACCGAGGTGGTTTTGAATGCTGCAATTCCTGACGAGGCATTTGAGCGCGAACGGTCAGTCATTTTAGAAGAAATTCGACGTGCTAATGACAATCCTGGACGGCGAACCTTCTATCGCTCGATGGAAATGGCATTTGACCGATTGCCCTATCGTCGTCCGGTTTTAGGATTCTCCGAGGTGATCGAACAGCTTACCCCGCAGCAAATGCGTGATTTTCATGCTAAATGGTATCGTCCATCATCTATCTCGGCAGTAGCAGTCGGTAATTTGCCCGTTGACCAGCTTATTCAAATCGTTGCTCAAGGATTTGAACACGTTGATGATTCATGTCTTCCTGGGAGTAATCCAACCAAAACGGCCAACTCACGACTAACCGAAACCGTCTTGTCTGGGGAGGTTGAGCTCGAATCGTCGTTTGAAGGCGTGTCTCGTCGAGACTATTATGACGCCCACATTCAGCAGGCACGGTTATTCATGGCGTGGCGGGTGCCAGGCATGGCTCATGCACATCAAACGTATGCCCTTGACGTGCTGGCCTCTATTTTAGGGCAAGGTCGTACGGCGCGTCTGATCCGAGATTTGCGAGAGAATCGTGGACTGGTGTCTGGTATTTCGGTGGGCAATATGACCTACGCGATGCAAGGAGTGTTCTACGTTTCGGTTCACCTGCCTGAAGAAAATCTCGCTGACGTTGAGGAGGCGATCGCCCATCACATTCGGGTTCTTCATGACGAGCCCGTATCAGAGTCAGAAATTGCGCGAGTCAGAACTCTCGTCGCAAATCGCTATATTTTTGGCAACGAAACGCCTAGCAACCGCGCAGGTTTATATGGCTACTACCAATCGATCTCTGGAGACGTAACTCCAGCCCTTAATTATCCTGCTCACATTCAGGCGCTAGACGCTCACGATCTCCAGACGGCAGCTCGTCAGTATTTGTCTCCAGATGCTTACGGAGTTTCCACTTTTCGACCGGCATCAGCTTGATGCCTCAGCCTGAAGGTCAAGAATTAGCCGTTCTAGGTGATCGCTACTAGCCTGATATACGTCTCCGCAGAAGTGACACGTTGCTTCTGCGCCATCGTCTTTTTCGATCATGTCTCGTAGCTCTGCCTGCCCTAACATCTTCAATGCACCCAGCACCCGATCAAACGAGCAACCGCAATGAAAGCGGAGCATCTGAGTTTCTGGCATGATTTCGAGGTCCATATCTCCCAATAAATCCTCGAAAATTTGAGAAAGGGATTTGCCAGCCCGTAAGAGGGGCGTAAACCCAGATAATTGAGCAACGCGCGACTCTAACGTGCGAACTAATTCTTCATCTCTTGCAGCTTTTGGCATCACCTGAATCAAAATGCCGCCTGAGGCAATTACACCATCTGCCCCAACGAAGACTCCTAAAACGAGTGCGGAAGGAGTTTGCTCGGAGGTAACGAGATAGTGAGTTACATCGTCGCCAATTTCGCCCGACACTAATTCGACGGTGCTGGAGTAGGGATATCCATACCCTACATCGCGCACGACGTACATATAACCGTCTCGACCGACCGCCCCTCCTACATCAAGCTTGCCACCTGGATTTGGCGGCAACTCGATAGATGGATGATCAACATATCCTCGAACCGTACCATCTAGCCCAGCATCGACTAAAATCCCACCCAACGGGCCATTCCCCTTGATGCGGATATTAACCCGAGATTCCGAGCGTTTCATGTTGGATGCCAATAAGAGCCCCGCAGACATCGTTCTGCCAAGAGCGGCAGTTGCCACGTAGGAAAGACTATGTCGACGCCTAGCTTCTTCTGCCGCTTTGGTCGTAATCACACCGACCATCCGAATGCCTCTATCTGCGGCTGTTGCACGCATGAGTTGATCTGCCATGAACCTACACACTTCTTAATAGTTCGCTACTGTCTATTCTAAATCGTTGTCATTGGGTCTATGTCTTCGCAAAGCCGCACCCAGAGAGCCAGGATTTCGAATGAGTGGTAGGGTTAAATTATAGGGAAGTTTAGCTCAGGCTTTTTGACCTCATCTTAACAGCGCTGCACAATAGACCGAGAGATGAGTTTCTGACTGATAGCTTTAGCAGGATTGCCTAACTTTAATTAGATCTCGTCATCTCATGAGAGTGTTCTATCAAATGCGGGGCACAGGGCGATTAGGCGCTGAAAGAGGTGAGTACCCGTTTGAGGAGTTGATGGATATGGTCACACGATTTCGAAATCGGACAGAAGCAGGACGACAGTTGGTAGAAAAGCTGGCGCACTACGCTCGTCGCCATGATGTTGTGGTGCTTGGATTGCCGAGAGGAGGTGTGCCTGTCGCCTATGAGATTGCGAAAGCACTCAACGCTCCACTGGATATTTGTCTGGTACGGAAGCTAGGCGTGCCTCAGCATGAAGAGTTGGCAATGGGGGCGATCGCCCCTGGAGTCAGAATTCTCAATCAAGATGTGATCAATTGGCTCAAAATTTCTCAGCCAACCATTGATGATGTAGCTGAAGCGGAGCAGAGAGAACTTGAACGGCGCGATCGCGCGTATCGTACCCATTATGATCCCCAATCAGGGGCTATTCACGATCCCCCAATAGATGTTAGAGAAAAAACCGTCATCATCGTCGATGATGGCATCGCCACGGGCTCAACCCTGCACGCTGCAATTTCTGTGCTTCGAGAACAGGCTCCAGCCGCTCTTGTGGTTGCCGTCCCTGTCGCTCCACCATCGACCTACGATACGTTGACCAACAGTGTTGATGAGGTAGTGTGTCTAATGACTCCAGACAGACTTGGATCAATTGGCGCGTGGTATGACGATTTCTCTCAGCTCGACGACGACGAAGTATGCCGCTTGCTCATGAGAGCGAAACGACTCTATACGGCTATATCCGCCTAATTAAGTACCTCGACACAATTAAAAACCAAATTCAAAACCCTGCGCTGCCCGCGCTGCGGGCAGCGCAGGGTTTTATGAGTTTTATAGTTAATTGTGACCACCGACTTACCACCAGGCGAGGTAACCACAAAGTTAAGAACCCCATGCAGGTGTTGCTCGTTTGGCTGTATAGCCCTACGGGCTTAGGTTTGTGTGTAGACCCCGCGCGGCGCGCGGGGTCTACACACGTTCAGCCTCCTAACGCGAGAGCGTCAGGCTGTAATACCTCAATAGGTTAGAGCGTCAGGCTTTGAGAATTGGTTTCAATCAGGGTTGCCAAGTCTTGCAAGAATGCAGCCGCATGAGCGCCATAAATCACGCGATGATCGCACGTAATGTTGACCTGCATCTGTCGTTTAACTCCCATCATGCCGTCATCAGTTGCCACAACTTGCGGACGTGCTGCGCCAATCGCCAAAATAGATCCCTGCCCAGGCGGTAAGATTGCATCAAACCGATCGACCCCAAACATGCCCAAGTTGGATAGCGTGAATGTTCCTGTCGTATATTCGTCAGGCTGAAGCTGCTTGGCTCTCGATCGCTCAACCAAGTCACGCCAGGTGCGAGATAGAGAATAAATATCAACCTGGTCGGCATTTTTTAACACCGCGGTAATCAAGCCACCGTCACCCATTGCAACCGCCACTGCAATATTGACAGATTGCCGATATTGAATACCTTGATCGGTGTAGCTGGCGTTGAGGAGGGGATGTTTTTGGAGCGTGCTCGCAACGGCCTTAGCGAGCAACGCCGTCATGGTCACGCCTTTAGACTTAATCTGCTTGTAAAGCTGATCGAGGCGATCGGTCGTGATCGTATAGCCAACCCGGTAGGTGGGCACATCTAGGCTAGCGACCATATTCCGCACGACCGCCTGTTGTAGCGTGTTGAGCGGTGCAACCTGTCCGAGTGGAACAGGAGCCGTCGACGACGGCGCGGATACTCGCGGGGTCGGGGTGGGTGCAGGCGACGGTGCAGATGGGGTCGGCGCGGGTGATGTTGGGGCTGACGTTGACGGCTTGGGCTGGCTTTCTTTCCCCGCTGCTGCTTCTACATCGTCTGCCACAATTCGCCCATGAGGGCCGCTCCCCTTTAGCGTGCCGAGATCAACGTTGAATTCTTTCGCGAGTTTCCGGGCACGAGGCGACGCAATAATGCGTCCATTTTTAGCCGATGATCCGCCGGATGAATCGTGAGCACCGTCAGCTTGAGCCGTCGATATTGCCGCGGGGGAGGGTTGGGGTTCTGGTGATGTCACATCAGGCTCTGATGCCGTATCCGGGGCTGATGCTTCAGAGGGTTGACTATCAGCCTGAGCCTGAGCGTCTTCAATCTCTGCCTCGGTTTCAGCAATCAGTGCAATAGGTGCTCCCACAGGAGCCACCTGATCCGCAGGGACGATAATCGTTGCCAGATAGCCCTCATAGAAGGCTTCCACATCCATATCGGCTTTATCTGACTCAACGACGACGACCGTCTCACCCTTCTCAACCTTGTCTCCTGGAGATTTTACCCAAGACACAATTTTCCCTTCTGTCATCGTGGAACTGAGAGCGGGCATGAAAACTTCATGGATCATAGGGTGGCTTCCAAATGAATCACTAAACCGTTATAACTCGACCAAACAATGAGATGTCAGCTCAGCATGCTCACCAGATGTTGGGCGATCGCCCAACATCCGTGAGACTAACAAACTGAATTTTATCTGACATGGAGGCATCTCGGCAGATAGTATCTGGTTCCAAATGCTAATTGACTTTGATAGCGGCTATGAACGAGCATGTGGCATTACCCGATCAAGGCTCGTGAAGGCTCGTGGATTTTTAAGGAAATTTTTGGCAGGCTAAAGCTCAATCGAGCAATTGAGATCGATAGCCCACTTCACAGCTCTCCTCGAATTTCTTCGACAACGCCATCACGCAAAAGAATCTCAACC
>DBGGTD010000680.1:0-3624 GCA_051162585.1 Elainellaceae cyanobacterium | reverse complement strand
GGGAAGGTGCGCGAGCGTGTTCTGGAGAATTCCTCGGTCGGGGCCATGGCGCAGGCATGCGAGAAAGTGTGGACAGGACCCGCCGGAACTGGTATTGGGATATCTGAATGAACCGGACGCGCATGACCCGGACGCGGGCTTTGAGTCGATACTGGCCGGATAGGAATCCGCATGGATGTGTTCCGGTTTCCGATTGCATCGCACACCATACAATACGTCTTGAACCCGCATTCGCCCGGCAGCCTTCATGAGTATCAAGAGACAGCTCAAGAGAATTCTCTACCCGATATACACCCGGCCGAGATTCAAGAGAATGTATGACCAATTTCTCGCATCGCCGCGACGGTTCAATAACATGACCGCGCAGCGATATCTTCGACGCTGCTTCGTCGAGAGTAACGGGACAATCATCGATTGGGCGCATTCCAGGCAGCAGAAGATTACTCCACACCTGCCAAAATCCGCGTCTTCGCGTCTTTTACCGGATATGCTGGACAGAGATATATCCGGGGCAGTCTCGGCATTAGAGGCCAATGGTTACTGGGTGTCGCCTTTTCGTATGCCGCAGGCGTGGGTGGATGCCGTCAAAGCCAGGATGATGAACCTTGAGGTATCGGGAAGACAGGATCGTTCCGATGTTCAGGTGGCAGAATGTCTGAAGCCCAGGGAAGCGACCTACTGGTACGATCAGACGGACCTTCTTGGCATTGATGAGATTCATCAGTTAATCCGGGACCCGGTTATCAGAGAGGTGGTGGGAAGGTATCTTCGCTGCGACCCGGTTTACGATTTTTCCGTAGCCTGGTGGTCGTTTCCGTCCGCCAATGGACCGGATCCGTCCGCCGCCCAGCTTTATCATTTCGATCTGGATCGGGTTCGCTGGCTCAAGATTTTTGTGTATCTCACTGATGTTGATGAGCTCAACGGGCCACATGCATTTATCAGGGGGTCTCACAAAACCATTGGGAAAAAGCTCTGGCGGGACGGAAGATACAGCGATCAGGAGGTTTTCGCACTTTATGACCAGAGCGATGAAACTGTTTTTACAGGGCCTGCCGGAACGCTTTTTATTGAGGATACAATGGGCTTCCACAAGGGGTTGCCCGTGAAAAGCGGTTCAAGACTGGTATTCGAATCTGAATTTTCAATCAATCATTTTGGCTATCCGCATGCTGATACGCCGTTTGACTATTGAGAGTTGTGTAATTTCCGTTATTTTTGCACAGTTTCTTCCCGGGTGCGTTGTGCTTGACCGGAACATAGAAAGTCCGGCAATGATTCACGTTTCAAGAAAGTCGTCATGCTCCCATACTGGTTGATTTTTCTTTTCCTGGTGCTGGCCTGTGTGCTGCCGCGCCGGCTTAAAGGCGCCCAGCGGGAAGGCGTATGGCGTTTTGCAGCCTTTGTTTTAATTGTTTTTATTGGGTTGCGGCATGAGGTTGGTGGCGACTGGTTCAGCTATCTGTTCAATCTCGAATATGCAAGTCAGCGATTCGATAATGCACTGGAGCTGGGCGATCCGGGTTATTACGTACTCGGTTGGCTGTTTGTCAAAATAGGCGGTTCCATTTATTGGTTAAATGTGTTCTGTGCGGCTATTTTGGTGTCCGGTACGTTTCGGCTGGCGAATGCTCAGCCCCGGCCCTGGCTGGCGCTCGTGATTGCGCTTCCATATTTGCTGATCGTTGTGGGCATGGGATATACGCGTCAGGCGGCTGCCATCGGTCTCGTAATGTGGGGTTTGGTAGCTCTTCAGAACAAGCGGGTGGTCGTTTTCTCGGTTTCGGTTCTATGTGCAGCACTTTTCCATAAAACGGCGCTATTGATGCTGCCGATTGCGGCTTTGGCGCATTCGCGCCGCCGTATCTGGACCGCCGTATGGGTTGCTGTCCTGTTCATGCTTGGTTTTATCGTGCTTCTTGATGACGATGTTGACGCGTTGTACTCGAACTACGTCATTTCGGAATATGCCTTTGCCTCGGAGGGCGCGGCCGTGCGTTTGGCGATGAACGCGGTCGCTGCAGTTATCTTTATTTTATTCTCGCGGCGCTTGGTAAACGATCGTTCAGAGCGTCAGCTTTATTGGTGGTTGAGTTGGGTCACAGTGGCATGTCTTCCTTTCCTTGCCATCAGCCCCACTGCAGTGGATCGAATTGCGTTGTATCTGATCCCTTTGCAATTGGTTATTTTCTCTCGCTTGCCCGATCTGGCCGGGCGGAAGAATAACAGGCAAACACTCTATCTCTCCGTGATAGCCTACTATGCACTCGTGCAGTTCGTCTGGCTCAATTTTGCCAGTAACCGATCGGGCTGGGTGCCGTACGAATTCGTGCCTTTGACGGCCGGTTTCTGAACGATGAGTTCTTGCATCCTCGTTTGTGGCGGCGCCGGCTATATCGGGAGTCATATGGTCCGATTGCTGGTCGGTCGTGGATTCGATGTGGTGGTGTTCGACGATCTGTCGACTGGGCATCGCGAGGCGGTCACGGGCGCGCGATTGGTGGAAGGCGACGTCCGCGATGCGCGCGCCCTGGATTCGTTGTTCGGGCATTATCGATTTCACGCGGTAATGCATTTTTGCGCGCAGTCGCTGGTGGGCGAGTCGCTTGTGAAGCCGCTGGAATACTACGACAACAATGTTGCGGGCAGTATTTCGTTGTTGCGCGCAATGCACCGGCATGGAGTGGACAAGCTTGTGTTCTCGTCAACGGCGGCGGTGTTTGGCGAGCCCGAATACGATTTGATTGACGAGAATCATCCGAAGAAGCCACTGAATCCCTACGGACAGAGCAAACTTATGGTTGAGCGGATGCTGGCGGACGCGGCTGAAGCGCATGGACTGCGCGCGGTGGCACTTCGGTATTTCAACGCCGCGGGCGCTTCTCCTGCAGGTGGAATCGGCGAGTCGCACGATCCTGAGACGCACTTGATTCCAAACGTTCTCAGGGCTGCGACCGGTAACGGGCCGCGCTTGAAAGTATTCGGCACCGATTACGATACCCGGGACGGCACCTGCATGCGCGATTACATCCACGTCGACGATCTGGCCCGTGCGCATCTTGCGGCCCTGGCGTTCATGGCGCACGAAGACGGTTTCCATGCGTTCAACCTGGGTAACGGACAGGGATTTTCTGTGATGGAGGTTATCCGGGCGGCCAGTAAGGTTGTAGGGCATGAAATTCCTTACGAGATTGCCGACAGGCGGTCGGGCGATCCGGCGGTGCTGGTGGCCAGTAGCGAGCTGGCGCGCGAAAAACTGGGATGGTCGCCGGATATAACCGAGCTTGAGGCGATCATCGAATCGGCCTGGCAGTGGCATAGAAATCCGGGATTCTAGTGTACCCGCCGCCCGATGCGCCGACGAAGCGATCAATGCCTGCCTTGAATCCGAATATCATTTTCTTTGCCAACACCGACTGGTATCTGTACAACTTCCGTTCGGCACTGTTGCATGCCGCAGGTGAAGCCGGGTATCGCGTGAACTGCATTTCGCCGCCCGGACCGTTTGGCGAGCGACTCCGGCAGGCCGGGTTCGACTGGCAGGCATTGCCGTTCGCACGCGACAGTCGTCTCGGGATGCTTCGTTCTGCCTGGCGTACCCGGGCCCGGTTGCGGGCTTTGATT
>DBGGTD010000679.1:0-4422 GCA_051162585.1 Elainellaceae cyanobacterium | reverse complement strand
ATCCAAAATTGGTCACACTGCTATGGTTTCTAACCCGATGCGCTGGACAATCCATGATCTCGACGCCATGCCCGACGATGGGGGCTGGAAACGCTATGAAGTCATTGATGGAGAACTGTTTGTGACTCGTGCTCCCCATATTCGTCATCAAGATGCAGGCGGAAAACTGTATGTGCGCTTGCAAATCTGGTCAGAACAAACTGGGTTGGGGAGCGCTTTTCAAACGCCTGGAGTGATTTTCACAGCGGCAGATGCGGTGATCCCAGATGTCGTGTGGATTAGTCTCGATCGCCTTGCGAATGGGGTAGACGAAGCGGGGCATTTGACGGTGGCTCCCGAACTGATGGTGGAGATCCTGTCGCCTGGAGAGATGAATGAACGGCGAGACAAGGCGGTGAAGCTCAAACTCTATTCGCTGCATGGGGTTCGGGAGTATTGGATTGTGAGCTGGCAGCAGAAAACTCTAGAAATCTACCGCCGCACCGATGCCCAGCTCCAACTCGCAGGGACGCTCTTGGAGGATGATACCCTCACGTCGCCGCTGCTGCCAAACTTCAGCACTCCCCTCGCGTCAGTTTTTTCATAGCGAATTTCATAGCGAAAAAATGGTGTAAAACTGGGATAAACAAATTCGTGAGCCTCCCCTATGTCGCCGCAGCTATCATCAGCCGAATTACCGGATGTGCAGCAATTGCTTCGGGACTATGAGGCCGCCCAACCAGCGATCGCCACGGTTGTTGTGCTCTGGGTGCTGAATCTGGGGATTCGCACGTTTTGCGACTATACGGAACCTGCCCAGGGCGAGAAGGAGGCACCATGACGCAGACACCCTTATCGCTGGTTCTCACTGTTGAAGAATTTCTCACCCGCTATGGAGACAACCCCCAGTATGAGCTGGCCGATGGAGAGCTGATCGACATGGAACCCACAGGCTCTCATGAAGCAGTTGCAGGAAAGATTGCTAGCAAGCTCAACATTGAGTGCGATCGCCAGGGATATTCGTGGATTATTCCGCGGACCTGCCTGCTGCGGCCTTTCTCGGATGTTGCGACGGCGCGCCGTCCGGATGTGGTACTGCTGGATGAGTCTGCCCTGGTCAATGAATCCCTATGGGAGCGAGAACCTGTGATTGTGCTGGGTTCATCGGTGAAACTGGTGGTGGAGGTGGTCAGCACCAATTGGGAAACCGACTATGCCCGCAAGGTAGAGGAGTATGCGTTGTTTGGCATCCCAGAATATTGGATTGTGGAACATTATCGAGGACTGGGGGGCAGGGCGTTTATCGGCAACCCCAAGCAGCCAACGTTGACGGTGTGTCGGTTGGTGGGTGAGGAGTATAAACAGCAGCAGTATCGATTGGGTGAATCGATGGTTTCGCTGATGTTGCCTGAGCTATCGCTGAAGCTGGATGATGTGATGCCGCGATAGGTCGTAGGTCAAAAGCTTAGGTCAAACCATTCGGAGAAGAACTGCTGAGCATCACCAGCCAACTCCAGCCCCAGGTGTTGCTTGAGGGTGCGGAGGGTAACGGCGGTGGCGGGAATTGTTTGAACCATCGGGAGCTGGGAGATTGATGAAATTTGTAGGATGGGTTAGCGAAGCGTAACCCATGCTGAAAGTCTAGAGATAGAGAATCTAGCCGCTAGCTTTTTCAGTAATGCTGTAATACTGTCCGAGCATTTTCTGCCCAATACGCATCCTTAAACTCAGTGTATATCTCTAAAGCTCTCTGTAAGTTCGCTTTGGTGTCCTCGTGACACTCGCCTGTTGAGAAGGCCAGAATTCTGGTCAAGTCTAGAAAGCAACTTTGGTAGAATTTCAGAACACGCTGCCAAACTTGAGAACAGAATTTAAGGCACGCTCTGGCGAGGTTGAAGCACAATGGCAAAAGGCTTTGGTAAACCATCAACCATACCCACGCGAAGCGCCACCAAGTTTATGCGTGCGGCGATGAAATGTATTGAAGATGCCAAGGGCGATGAGGCGAAGGTTCATCAGTTTTTCAAAGCCAATGTATCTAAGCTGGATGAATATCTGTTAAACGCTCTGCCACAAGTGTTTACAAAGTTAACAGCACAAGAATCATTAAGGACACAGCAGAACATTGCAGAGTTGTTTGCAAATTTCGGTGAATTTATCCGAGAGTTTCCACTGGGCGATCGCTCTCTTAATCTGGAGTTAAGCCTCCTAGCTAGTCAACTTTCCCTGAAGGTATTTGCTCATATCGCCTTTTCTAACAACTGGGCGTTGATACAAAACAACCTGGGAAATGCTCATGCCGAACGCATCAGGGGTGATCGAGCGGAGAACTTGGAAAACGCGATCGCGGCCTTTGAACTCGCTTCGCAGGTTTATACCCGAGAGGCATTTCCACAAGATTGGGCACGGGCACAAAATAATTTGGGCATTGCTTATTGGGAACGCATCCGGAGTGATCGAGCGGAAAACTTAGAAAAAGCGATCGCCGCATACGACCTCGCGTTGCAGATTCGAACCCGAGAAGCATTCCCAGAAGATTGGGCAAGAACGCAGCATAATCTAGCAAACGCCTACCGCGAGCGTATCAAAGGCGAGCCGATTGATAATTTAGAGCAGGCTATCTCAACGTGCCAGCAAGCAGCCCAGATTTTTACTCGGCAAGCATTCCCCTATAAGTGGGCAGAAAATCAAAGCAATCTGGCAGACGCGTTGATGAAGCGAGCCTCACTCACTCAGGACTTTAGTGACTTGGATACCGCAATTGCATTACTCCAAGATGCGCTAGAGGTTTCAGTCCCTGGTAGCCCTGACTTTATTGATTCCCAATATCGGTTAGGCAACGCCCTCTCTCGTCGCTATGAACACGGCCAGAATTCTGAAGATTTAGATCAGGCAGTACGCGCTTATAAAACGGCTCTTGATGCCATTAGCCCAGAACATTATGACCGGCAGAAAATCTGGCAAGCATTGCCGACGACTCAATCCATTTTGGGGAGTCGCCTCGTGCGCGAGGGGCAATGGCAAGAGGGGCTACAGCTTTTGCTCAACAGCGTTCGGCAGCTCAGCACCGGAGATGATGCCCTAGCCCATGCCAATGCTCTCTTTCAAACTGGGCGTGCCCACGAAACGTTGTCTGATTGGGAGAATGCTCGCCTCTATTACCGAGATGCCCTCCGCCTCTATAGTCATCTCAAGGACGAACCGGGCATCGCTAAGAGCCGTGCGGGATTGGGTGGGGTGCTGGTGTCTCAAGGCTATTTAGAGAAAGGACTCTCTGAACTGACGAAAGCGCGGGAGAGCTATCATCAGTTGCAGCGGCCTGAGCGAGCCGCTGACATTGATCGGCTGTGTCAAGCGGCTCAACGGGCGCAAGACCGACAAGCGACTGAGGTGTTTGCATGACCACTGCCGACGATATTTCTGATGAGTCGTTTGACAACGTTAAACGGCTAGGACTGAGAGAAATCCCGTTTACCGAAAGTCCTGTTGATCTGGAGAGTGAGACGCTGCGACGTATTTTTACAGGCCGGGTAAATGAACTTCGTCAGGTGTTTAATCTCTTTCAAAGTCGAGAACGTCGTCGCATCTTGGTCTATGGTCGGATTGGCATTGGCAAAAGCGCTTTTCTGTTAGAGGTGCTATCTGTTCTTCGGCGTAAGCGCCCAAAGATGCTGACCACTTACATTTCTCTTCCAGCCAATCTCGACCTGGCAACTACGGCACTGATTGCTGTTGCACGAGAAATGGCTGATGACGAGTGGGCACAGCGTCAGCTTTATCAGATGGGCATCCCCACCGAAAAGGTGTTGAAAGAACGCAGTTCTGAAATTGGCGGCAGCATGGGCATTAGCGGCAAGCTTGGAGAGAAGGATTTACCGATTGCCAAACCTCAGTATCCTACCGTCAGCCTCGATACGTTATTAGAGCGGGCGCAAAAGAACTATCCTGAAGGCGTGGTGATTGCCATTGATGACCTCGACAAGCAAAATCCCCGCGTAGTCAGGCAACTGATGCACAATGCCCAAGGCATGTTGAAAGGACGAGCCTGGTTTATGCTCACTGGACATCCGATGGGGATTACAGGCGATTTGCTGACCAGCGAACGAGGACTCTTTGACCTCCAGCTTCCGTTAACAGATGGAAGAAGCTGATCTTGCCCATCAGCTTCACCAAGACGATACCAAGACATTCGAGCCCATTCCGCTCCCACCTGCTGACGAGGATGAGCCGCCAGAGAGTTAATTAGCGCTGTCTTATTCCTGTTATTCCAAGCGATCGCCATGACAGATAACAAACTCAAGCAGCTCGTAGAAGGTAATAGACCCGACTCACTCCACAGTTAGGTAAATTTAACGTTCGGCTGACTCAGTTCAACGTTCGGCTGACTCCGCTCAGCTTTGTGTTAACTCAGCTCAACTCTCGGCTAAGCTAGCTTAACTTTAT
>DBGGTD010000678.1:0-2300 GCA_051162585.1 Elainellaceae cyanobacterium | reverse complement strand
ATGCCGCATATTGCCAGCTTGGGAATTGGGGTTGGCGACGGCGGCGAAGTCACCAACATCTTTCCATTTTTTGCCATTGGCGTTGCTCACTTGATTGGCTCAGCAGTTTTGGGCTTTGGCGGCGTCTATCATGCTCTGCGAGGTCCTGAACAACTATCGGGCTTTTTCAAGTTTGAGTGGGAAGACAAAGCCAAGGTCGCTCAAATTTTGGGCTTCCATATTTTGATTTTAGGAGTCTTCGCACTTTTATTTGTTTGCAAAGCCATGTTCTGGGGAGGACTGTATGATCCTTGGGCTCCGGGTGGGGGTGAAGTTCGTCTGATTACCAATCCGACCCTTGATCCTCGCATTATCTTTGGCTACTTGATTAAGAATCCGTTTGGAGGTAGCGGTTGGATTGTCGGCGTGAATAACCTCGAAGATGTAATTGGTGGACACATCTGGATTGGTGGAATCCTCATCTTGGGAGGAATCTGGCACATTCTCGTACCGCCCCTACGCTGGACGTACAACCTGTTTCCGTGGACAGGGGAAACCTATCTCGCCCAAAGTTTGGGCAATGTCGCTGGGCAAGCATTTATTGCAACAGCATTTATCTGGTTTAACAACACCGTCTATCCCAGCGTCTTTTATGGACCGACGGTAATGGAATCTTCTCAAGCGCAGTCGCTGATCTTTCTCGTTCGCGATCAAAACTTAGGTGCTGATGTTGCGGCAACCCAAGGACCAACAGGGCTAGGAAAGTATCTTCAGCGATCGCCCACGGGTGAGATTATCTTTGGCGGTGAAACGATGCGATTTTGGGACCTTCGCGCCCCTTGGTTAGAACCTCTGCGTGGCCCCAATGGGCTAGACATCGACAAGCTCAAGCATGATATTCAACCGTGGCAAATTCGTCGAGCCTCCGAATACATGACCCATGCACCATTGGGATCAATCAATTCAGTCAGCGGACTCGCCACTGAGATTAATGCCTTCAACTTTGTGTCACCTAGAACGTGGCTGACCACCTTTCATTTCATCGTGGCATTTCTGTTTCTAGTCGGCCATCTATGGCATGCAGGACGTGCTAGAGCAGCAGCAGCAGGGTTTGAAACCGGGATTGATCGGGATGATGAACCCGTTCTATCAATGCCTCCGATTGATCCATCAGAATAATCGGTCGAAACGGCTAACGATGAATGGAGATTCAACCTCTCCATTCATCATTTCTTGAATTATAGCCGTACGCTCTCGCGTTAGGACATTGAACGTGTGTGAGTCCCCGCGGCGCGGGGACTCACACACAAACCCAAGCCCGTAGGGCTATAAATCGATATGAGTTTGTGTTGAGAGAAACAAGGAGAATAACTCAATGGGACTTCCTTGGTATCGCGTCCATACCTCAGTGATTAATGATCCAGGACGATTACTTGCCGTGCATCTCATGCATAACGCCCTCTGTGCTGGGTTTGCCGGATCAATGCTGTTGTTTGAACTGGCGTTGTATGACCCCACTGATCCAGTGTTAAATCCCATGTGGCGACAGGGATGTTTCTTGATGCCGTTTGTCGCACGCCTTGGCGTAACCAATTCGTGGCAGGGCTGGAGCGTTACGGGTGAAACATTTACTGATCCAGGCTTTTGGACATTTGAAACAGTGGCGATCGCCCATATTATATTTTCAGGACTAGAGTTCTTAGCCGCATGCTGGCATTGGGTCTATTGGGACGTTGCCACATTTTTTGACCCGAAAACAGACGAACCCATCTTGGACTTACCCAAAATCTTTGGGATTCATCTGTTCTTAGCAGGCTTGCTATGCTTTGGGTTTGGTGCGTTTCATTTAACCGGCGTTTTTGGTCCAGGAATGTGGGTGTCCGATCCCTACGGGTTGACCGGGCATATTCAAGGCGTTGCCCCCGATTGGGGACCCTCAGGGTTTGACCCCAGTAATCCCGGTGGAGTCGTCGCTCACCATATCGCCGCCGGAACAGTCGGTATCATCGGCGGTCTATTTCATATGAATGTGCGCCCCCCCGAATATGTCTATCGGGCCTTGAGGATGGGAAACATCGAGTCAGTATTAGCCAGTAGCTTGGCCGTCTTCTTTTTTGCAGGCTTTATCGCCGCTGGTACCATGTGGTATGGCACCGCCACAACCCCGATTGAGTTATGGGGCCCCACTCGCTATCAGTGGGATCAAGGCTACTTTCACCACGAAATTGAGCGTCGTGTCAACGCTGACATCGCAGAAGGTAAAAGTCGATCAGAAGCGTGGTCAACTATTCCAGAAAAGCTAGCGTTTTACGACTATGTAG
>DBGGTD010000677.1:0-3599 GCA_051162585.1 Elainellaceae cyanobacterium | reverse complement strand
GAGTCTATCTAGTCAACATTGATGAACAGGGCATTCACGCGTCACTTAAGCAAGACTATCAGCAACGAGAAGTGGTTCAACTGAAGTTGAGTCTAAGAGGGCACGAGAATCTAGAGGAGGTTGAGCAACAGGCGATCGCCATCGTTGAGCAAGCGATTCAAACTCACCACATCAACCCGGATCAGGCTCCAATCGTAGAACTTAGAATTGAGGGGCAGGTCGGGTTTGATCGCCTGGGATTTGACGTGCGATCGCTTCAGAAACAGCTTCAGCAACTCAGTAATGCTCTGATTTTTCTGCTCAAATACAACGTGGATGAAGTAGGCTACGTCTCGCCCCTCGCGGATGATGCGAGTAAATTGCAAATTGAATATGAAGTCTTCACTGATCTATTAGCAGCCCACAATACGTATAAAAATCAAGCACAAACGCTAGCCCATGGTTTGATTGAGCTTAAGAATCTCCAGATCGAAGACCGACCTGAACCCCAGCTATACGAATTTATTCAATCGTTATTTGTCGCAAATCCTGACAATTAACCGCTAGATAGGTAAATCAAGGCAGCGTTTCCAGAATCTTCTAGGTTGACCATACAATCAATTTTCTTTTACATTCATTGAATGCCTGACATAATTAAAAATTTGTTAAGGTTAGATGGATACCAACTTTAGTTCAAAGTTGGTCTATTTTGATGACTTTATTTTTACGCTTTTCGTCTTAGATTGCTGTTCTGTCCACCATGCCGGAGACTGTCTAATGATACGACTGGAACATATCAGCAAGATTTATCCAACCGGAGAGGTTCTCAAAGATGTGAATTGGGAGGTTAAGTCTGGCGATCGCATTGGGTTAGTTGGCGTTAACGGTGCGGGGAAGTCAACTCAGCTCAAGATTATTGCTGGCGAGGTAGAACCGACGTCAGGTGAGGTGATTCGCCCATCTAATCTTCACATCGCGTACCTGACCCAAGAATTTGAAGTCGATCCCGGTCGGACAGTACGAGAAGAATTTTGGACTGTTTTTTCAGAAGCTAATCAAACACAGCAGGCTTTGGCAAACGTTCAGCGTCAAATGGAAGCCGCTGATATGTCAGAACTTGATGCCCTGATTCATGAGCTAGATCGCCTGCAACGTCAATTTGAGGCATTAGATGGCTATACGCTGGAGGCTCGAATTGAAAAGATTCTTCCAGAGATGGGATTTGACCCAGAAGACGGCGATCGCCTAGTTAGTGCCTTCAGTGGCGGCTGGCAAATGCGGATGAGCTTGGGCAAAATTTTACTCCAAGAACCGGATCTATTGCTTCTTGACGAGCCGACTAACCACATCGATTTAGAGACAATCGAGTGGCTTGAGAAATATTTGAAAGGGTTGACAACTCCAATGGTGATTGTCTCCCATGACCGAGAATTTCTCGATCGGCTTTGTACTCAAATCGTTGAAACAGAACGAGGCGTTTCGACCACATATTTGGGCAACTACACGGCCTACCTTGAGCAAAAAGAAGAAAACCAACTCGCTCAAATGAGTGCGTATGAGCGTCAACAAAAAGAATTAGACAAGCAACAGGCGTTTGTCGACCGATTTCGGGCTAGCGCCACCCGAAGCACTCAAGCGAAAAGCCGAGAGAAGCAGCTTGAAAAGGTCGAACGCATTGACGCGCCAACGGCAGGCTTGAAAACACTCCGGTTTCGATTCCCAACTGTGCCTCGGAGTGGTCGAGAAGTCGTCAACATTCAAGACTTAGTTCATACCTATGGGGATCAAGTTTTGTTTTTGGGGGCGAATTTGCTCATTGAGAGAGGCGATCGCGTTGCTTTCTTAGGAGCAAATGGGACAGGCAAATCAACCCTACTTCGCTTAATGATGGGAATAGAGACGCCTACAGACGGCGCCATCAATTTGGGGGATCATAACATTGTGCCGGGTTATTTTGAGCAAAATCAGGCTGAGGCGCTCGAACTTAATAGAACGGTGTTAGAGACCATCCACAATGAAGTTCCCGACTGGAAAAATGAGGAAGTCCGCACATTACTCGGGCGTTTTCTCTTTAGTAGCGACACTGTGTTTAAAACAGTGTCGTCGTTGAGCGGAGGAGAAAAGGCACGCCTAGCCCTTGCCAAGATGCTGTTACGCCCTGCCAATCTTTTAGTTCTCGACGAGCCCACCAACCATCTTGATATTCCTGCCAAAGAAATGCTGGAGGAAGCTATTCAGCATTATGAGGGAACGGTCATCGTTGTTTCCCACGATCGCTATTTCATTTCTAAGGTGGCAAACAAAATTGTTGAAATTCGAGATGGTGAATTGAGGTTATATCGAGGGGATTACCATTATTACCTCGATAAGCTTGCAGAAGAGGAAGAGAAAGCTAAACTGGAGGCGATCGCAAGTCAAAAAGCTACAAAAGCTGAGGCGAAGCGAGAAAAACAACGGCAAAAGGCAAAAGCCAAAAAGAGCTAAGCGCAATTGTCGTTATTGGGGTTTCTGCCGCAGCTATTTTTCGCGGAATCAGGTTTCTGCATTATGTATTATGTATTGAGGAATTTCTTGAATTCTATATCAAGCGATCGCCCGTTCATGAATGCGTCATCTGATAACCGGTCCTTAAGAAAAATTAGTTAAGATTCTCAAGAGCATTTGGTGCAGTCTTGGAGTACCTGCGAGATGATAGACTCCAGTGATTGAGTCATTTAGATTCAGTCGCTTAAATGATATTATTGCTGAAAAATATTTGGTAAAAGGGCTACCTACATGGCACAAGAGCTGGTTTCTCCAGTAGTGCTGGTTATATTAGATGGTTGGGGATACCGCGAAGAGACCAGCGGTAACTCAATTGTTGCCGCTAGCACTCCAGTTATGGATAGTCTCTGGGCTGCATATCCTAGAACGTTAATTCGTACATCAGGCAAAGATGTCGGGTTGCCTGAGGGTCAAATGGGTAACTCAGAGGTTGGGCATCTCAGCATCGGAGCTGGGAGAGTTGTCCCTCAGGAGCTTGTTCGAATTTCAGATGCTGTTGAAGACGGTACGCTGTTGAGTAATTCAGCACTGGTTCAGCTCTGTGAAGAGGTTCGTAGTCGCAACGGTAAGCTGCATCTCGTCGGACTCTGTTCTGAGGGAGGAGTTCATTCCCATTTGAATCACTTGTTTGGCTTACTCAATGTTGCCAAAGCTCAGCATATCTCTGATGTCTGCATTCACGCTATCACCGATGGCCGAGACACAAAACCCAAAGATGGTCTGGTATCTATTCAGAAGATTCAGGATTATATTGCTCAGGTTGGAGTCGGGCGTATTGCTACCCTCAGTGGTCGCTATTATGCGATGGATCGCGATCGCAGATGGGATAGAACTCAGCGCGCGTATGAGGTCATGACGCAGGATGGCCCCGCAGAGGGCCGTTCAGCGGTCGAGGCCCTCCAAGCATCTTATGACGACGATATTACGGATGAATTCGTCAACCCCGTTCGAATTACGTCAGGTGCGGTTGAGCCGGGAGACGGGGTGATTTTCTTTAACTTCCGACCTGATCGAGCTCGCCAACTTACGCAGGCATTTATTGATCCCAATTTTGAAGGATTTGAACGCAGCCAGTA
>DBGGTD010000676.1:0-2981 GCA_051162585.1 Elainellaceae cyanobacterium | reverse complement strand
ATTATGCTCTTTACAGGGCTAAATTCTTGCGTTTAAGAAGGGAAAAAGAGGTTCATAATTTACAGCAGAAAGACAGTAATGAGCCATAAAATTCAAATACAGTGGACGGTTTCAAGATGCTGGTGTTGCGTTTGAGATTGTTTGACACCGCTGATTTGAGCCGATATGTCCCAAACTCTCTATTTCTTATTTCTTTTCCTTATTGGCGACTCATGCATCTCACCAGCCAGAGTGACACCGAAATACCTACAAAATGGGCAAGTGCTGTATTCGTATTGGCTTGCACCACCCAGATATCGAGGGGCTGAATGGCTTGGGTGATTCGTTCCAAAAATGCTCCCCCTTGGGGTTGAGAGAGTGCTTTAGCAACAAGTGCCCCAATGAGCGCCTCTCCGCCCAGTAGGGTCAGCAGCATTCCGACTAAATTGATAATCAGTCCTAGCTTAAGCGCTTGAATCACATCGCTCGGCTTGGGGCGCAATTTGGTGTCAACGGCTCTCAGCTTTCGGGATAGTCGCGTGTAACGAAATGCCCAGTAGGCTCCTAGAAACAGGGCTACCAACCCTGCAACAGCAAAAAATAATCCGGCGCCTGTCCCTGGATTATTGCGCTGCGCTTGGTCGGTTTGACCTTGAAAACTCAGCACGACCGAGGAAAAAATTAGGACTAAGCCCGATACGATGCCTAAAACCGCTTGCACCCAAAAGCTAATCCAACCAAAAACGCGAAAAGCTCCAACGATTCGGCGGACCGCTGGTGGAAGAGAGGGAGAATCTTTACTCAGCATAGGATGGCGCTTGGGTGGTGCTGTGAATAGACAGCCCGCAATAGCTCAGGGTTTAAATTTGGTGATTATATCTTTGAGGCTAGCATACCAGCACTCTTAGTTGAACCTTGATGTGGCAGACGGGCGATCGCATTTGATAGAAACGATTAGGAATGGCTTGACGAGTCAACTTGAGGGTAGTTTGATGGCCTGACCGCTAACATAAGCCCCCCTAAAAATAATAGCCCCATGATTCCAGACAAGGGGTTTTGGTCAATCCCAGACACCCATTCTGGGACCTGGTGAGTATATTGGATCCAGTTGCCGACGCTGATGATGTAGTAGCCCCATACGAGCCCTGCATGAAGACCAATGGGGAACCCGAGTCGATTGTGGTGCGATCGCTTTGCCCAGACTAATGTAAGTCCTAATACGACTAAGCCTGGAAATTGGGGCAACGTTCGTATCATCTCTTGAATCGGGCGAATAAAGTGAAGAATCGCAAAGACGAAGCTGCTAATCCATAGCGAGCGAGTTAACTGATAGTCTCGCTCCAATTCATCTAAGACAAATCCTCGGAATAGCAGCTCCTCAGCCAGCCCAACTCCCAGCGCTACCAGCAACCCTTCTAAGATCACGGAAGCCATTTGGCGGGATGGAGAGGCCCATGTGAACCAACCTAACATCCCTTGAACGCCAAACAAAGCGATCAGACTAATACCCCCCAGCGCTAGCCCTTGGAGCATCTCTAGCCCATTTTTCTGAGTACTCACGAGCCCATAGCGTCGAAGCACACATGGATGGTGATAGAGCCAACGCCCCCACAGAGTGACCCAGGTGAGGAACTCTATAAACAAAAGCGCCATCGCTGCAATGCTAGCGGAATTTGGATTGGGCATAAGGAGTGTCGCTATCCATGCAAGCGGCACCCAAACAATCGCTAAGGCCACCATAAAGGCAACAAGCCGGACGAATACCGGACATCTGGCGAGGCGATCGCCCATAGTGAGAGTCAATTTAGCCACTGGGTGTCAAATCGAAAGCACAGCCATGAGGCATTAGTCATCAGGCTCAATGCTGCTAGTTAACCCGTGAGATTTTAGACTCTCACAATAAAATTCAGCATGTTCTTGAGCACAGATAATGACCAGGGCAACACCTGATGTGTGAGCCTGCATCATAATGTCAACGGCTTGGGGAGTCGTCAGACCTGATACGGTCTTTATCAAGACTTGAACCACATATTCCATTGAGTTTTGGTCATCATTATGGAGCATGACTCGATACCGAGGAGCATGCTTACGCACCGTCGAACGCTTCTCAACAGTTTGAACTGACACAGCTCTAACCTCCCTAGACCAATAGATACTGCTAGATACGTTAAAAAAAATTAACTAAGGATTCGGCATAACGCGCCGCTAGAATCGCAAAGAAACATTTCATCCAAAGGGCGATCGCCCAAGGATATGCTCTGAGTGAGTGAATATTTCAGACCTGTTGATTTACAAATTCTGGAAAGACCACGGCTAATCCGCACGTGAATCGAGGATTTGCTGCATAATTCAAGGCAAGCTTACCGATCTACACAATTCCTTAACATTTTGTATAGTATCACTCTTCCCACGACGCTACCATCTAGAGCTGTCCTTCTTGTCCTGCAACCTTGTCCTGCAACGACCTGCAGTGAGCCAGATTTGAATTGGTCAACCTATCATTACTCAAATAATGACCGATGGCCCCATGGCTTGTCACTGTCGTTAGCCAAGTAATTAGCTAAGTGTTTATATGCCCATCTTCGATTTCGATCGCCTCTTTCGTACAATTCATGATTTGGTGATGCTCCACTCCCCTAGTGGAGCCGAATCTCAAATCGATGAGTTTTTGATGAATCAGTTGGATGCACTCGATGTCTCGGCTTGGATTGATGAGGCAGGAAATGCGATCGCCAAAATTCCAGGTCGTGATTCGAGTCGTTCTCTAGCAATTACGGCTCATAAAGATGAGATTGGCGGCATCGTCAAGGCCGTTCATCCGAATGGTCGGCTCGATGTCCGCAAGCTCGGCGGTTCATTCCCGTGGGTGTACGGAGAAGGCGTCGTAGATATATTAGGAGATTGTCAAACGCTCAGCGGCATTCTTAGCTTTGGCTCCCGCCATGTTTCCCATGAATCTCCTCAAAAAGCACAGCAAGACCATAAACCGCTTCGATGGGAAG
>DBGGTD010000675.1:0-4811 GCA_051162585.1 Elainellaceae cyanobacterium | reverse complement strand
GTCGCTAGGCGTGCCTGGCTCTACCGGATGATCATCCCCTCTATTCCCAGATTCTCCATTCCCAGATTCTCCATTCCCAGATTCTCCATTCCCAGATTGATGAGGGGATAAGGCGGTAACGCCATTGGATGCTTCTTTAGATACGGTTGCTGACTGGGAATTCGTAGATATTGCTTCAGATTTCGCAGATGATGTGTGAGAAGAAGAGTGCTGTAAGGGCGATCGCCCTCCAAACAGCCCCCCTTGCTGCTTTTCTCTCTTTCCGCGCCAACGCCCTGCCGGATAAAGCCCACCCCCGATAATGCTCCCGACAATCAACAATAGCAACCACTGTAGCCACGAGCGCTGAGACAACGGATTAGAAGACGGGGTGGCTAGATCTGTTTCTGGTGACGAGTCTTCCTCAGAACCTTGGGACGCAGATTCGTCAGCAGCGACGCTGACACTACGATTCGCTACATCGTCTTTCGGATCTGCATTTCCGTTGAGATTAGATGATGATGTGGTGGTGGTATCTTCAGAGATCTCTTCGGAAGACGTCTTCAGGGGACCATCAGTAGGGGGGGCTTCAGATATTTGCCCATCCTCTGAACTCAGCGCCGATGCTGATTCAGAGGAGTCGGGTAAAACTGGCGGTGCCTGGTCACGGGTCGCTAATAATCGCTGCCAAGTTTGCTGATTAATTTGACCATCTGATGGCAAGCCAGCATCCCGTTGAAACTTAGACACGGCAGCTTCTGTTCTAACGCCATAGATTCCGTCTATGTTTCCGTCGTAATATCCTAACTGAGCGAGAAGGGCTTGAGCCTCGGCAACGGCTTCGCTGCGAATGTTGGTATTCGGGACTGAATCGAGGATGGAAGAATCGATAGGCGTTTGAGCCAGTTGGAGAGGCTGAGCGCTTAACTCTAGGGCAGTTATGAGCGAATTGGGTTGTGGTGTCAGACTGACGGTAACCCCGGAAAGCTGGTTTTGTTTCAAATCAACACTGCCACCATCAGGCACGCTGATGGCTAAACCAGGAGAAACACCCAAAGAACTCAGACAAGCAAATAGCAGCAAAGATGAACAATTGGACATTGAAGACGACGACCAAGCGTCAACATCGTGAACTTCGAGTTGAGATGCATCCTGATCCATGCACGAGCCGCCAACATTGCTCGTAAGGTTCCGACCTATGACTGCCGACTATATCGCTGGCTGAAATACGGTTTTACGAAAAAATACAACCTGTTGGATCTTTTTTAACCTGTTTTAGATTGATTTGATCGGAAACGATCTAGATCGTTACTGATTGAGGTTGCTACTGAGAGGCAAGTCAAGGTTTCTCATCTACACTCTACAAGACCACGCGCGAACCTTGCGAAGTTGTAAACATCGCAACGCATTCTACGCATGACTCACACCCTATTTGAGGGTAGGACGATCAATATAATCACGGTTTAGACTCTACGACGCAACACGTTGCGCCTAAGCGATCGCGCGAGAACTTGAACTATAGCGAAACGCCTGCTTCGTCATCGACAGACACAGGGGACTCATCAGGCTCTATTGATTTTGTCTGACGCCTTCCAACCCTTGCTGATAACACATCTCGCTGATTAATTAAATAAATGCTAACTAACGTCAGCAAAACCCCGATCCATTGGACGACGCTTAGGGTTTCACCTAAAAACAAGTTGCCAAAGAGCAGTGCAAATACGGGGGTGAGAAATGTTAAGGAACTGATGCTGGTTAAGTTCCCTGTAGAGGCAAAGTAGAAAAACAATCCGTAGGCGATCGCGCTCCCAAAAATTGTTGCATAGCTTAATGCCAGGCCGTCTGACACCGTTAAATTTATCCATTGCTGAGATTCCCATTGTGCCGAGAGCACAAACAATATCGTGCCTCCAATGAGCATGTGCCAGCCAGTGGCCATGATCGGATCAGCGTAGCGAACCACATACCGAATCATGACGGTTCCAACAGCCATCGATAAGGCCGCTAAGAGCATCAGCCACTCGCCATTCTGGAATAGTGCCTCGACCACATCACTGCCAAACTGCCACGTCAAAAAGCTAGTATCACCCTGAACCAGGCTGATGATCCAGTTGTCAGGCAATCCCAGTAAGCTAATTCCGGCAATGCCTAGCGTTAGCCCTAGCCAACCCCATAAACCGACCCATTCAGCAAACAAAAAACGAGCCATCAGAGCGACAGCGATTGGCTGAGAGTCAATCATCACTGACCCTAGCCCTGCTCCTGTCTTTACCAACCCCTCTGCCAAAAATCCCTGAAACATGACTGCATCGATCAGGGCGAATCCTCCGATCCAGAGCCAAGCTGACCAGCCTCTAGGCTGCGATCGCCCCAGCCAAGCGGCTCCTCCAATCACCAAGACTCCGGCTGGCAGTGTGCGCACCCCTGCCATAAATAGCGGGGTCGTATGGGAGATAGTACCCTTCATTGCTACCATGGCAGTTCCCCACAAGAAAAAGGGCGCAATAAGTAGCAGAGATGCAAAGGGGATTTTAGAGTCAGTAAGTTTTAACTGCATGAATATGGGCGTTCGGAATGAATTTCTTTAAAACCTGTATTTCATTATGGCCCTATATTTCATTATGTTAAGATTCTAATCTCATAGTGTGTCGCAATTTACAGCCGCCATCTGAATCGATCGATCATCTGCTTAGAGGAGTTTCATTCAAATGGGTATAGGTTTGGCATAGCCGTTCGTTCGGATATCCCCACAGTCTTGCCTTCCGGGATGAATCTCTATGAGCGCTATAAATGAGGCACACTGGATCAGCAGTGACGATCGCAAAATTAGAATTATTCACGTTGTTAGCTACCTATGATTTGGCCCTTTAAGCCACCCTTTCGGAAACAAATTGCACGAATTGAGATTAGCGGAGCGATCACCGGATCGACTCGTCGGCGAGTCTTAGACGCATTAGACACAATCGAAGAACGAAAATTTCCGGCTCTTTTGCTGCGGATTGATAGTCCTGGTGGAACGGTGGGTGATTCCCAAGAGATTTATAGCGCTTTGAAGCGTCTTCGAGAAAAGGTCAAGATTGTTGCGAGCTTCGGCAACATTTCTGCCTCGGGGGGCGTTTACATTGGCATGGGCGCCCAGCACATCGTGGCAAATCCGGGAACCATCACGGGCAGTATCGGTGTCATCTTACGCGGCAATAACCTTGAACGGCTGCTCGATAAAATTGGTATCTCATTCAAAGTGGTCAAGTCAGGACCCTACAAAGATATTCTGGCCTTTGATCGAGAGCTAACTGAGCCTGAGCAAAGCATTCTTCAAGAACTGATCGACACAAGTTATGACCAATTTGTGCAAACAGTGGCTGACGCCAGAAACCTGGCCGTTGATACGGTTAAAAGCTTTGCAGATGGGCGAATTTTTACCGGACAGCAAGCCCTAGAGCATGGAGTGGTCGATCGCCTGGGCACCGAAGAAGATGCTCGTCGCTGGGCGGCAGAATTGGCGGGGCTTGATCCAGAAAAAGCTGAGTGCTTCACTATCGAAGAACCTAAGCGATTTTTAAGTCGGCTTTTGCCGGGTAATCGGATGTCATCCAGCCTATCAACGGGAGTAGATTGGCTCGAGTTCGAGCTTTTGACGAGTGGGTTGCCGCTTTGGCTCTATCGCCCCTAACCTCTCATATCCTGACGCGTGCGTGCTTTGACATCATTTGAATCGTCTGATTGCCACTAAGCCGAGCTGCTCGATTCTGTTAATCGGAGGCTGGCGGTTACTCTTCGAGAAGCCGCTATGCGTCTACAACCGCCAGCCTCTGATCGTTGGTCAGTCAATCAGCTTTCGGGTAGTCAATGCGAACATTTCTAGCAATTTCGAACGCATTTCTAGCAATTGCGGACGCATTTCCAGCAATTGTGAACGCAATTTTAGTGAATGTGAACGCATTTCCAGCAATTGCGAACACATTTCTAGCAATTGTGAACACATTTCTAGCAATTGCGAGAACCAGTAGGGTGGGCAGTGCCCACCCCACGCTAAATCTAGGTTCAAGAATGGGAATTTGCGTAAGTCCTGTGAATGACTCATTCGGGATGCTCCCAATGGATATGTCCATGAAGACGCGCTGTTGACCCTCTGGTAACAATTTCTAAGTAGGGTTTAATAGACACAGGCGCTTGTTGTTAATCGGTCAACGACTCTACTGAAAATCTGTAATGAGTGGAGAATAATTTGGCGGGTATCAACGGCGAGCAGCTCGTTGCTTTTATTGGAGGAATTTGGCGTGGAGTGGAGAGTTCAGGCAATTCGGGGTGCAACAACTGCCTCAGAAAATTCAATCGAAGCAATCCGAGACGCTGTATCAGAGTTACTGGATGCGCTCGAACATCTGAACGATCTCAATCCAGACCATGTGATTAGCGCCACCTTCTCTGTTACGCGAGATTTGGATGCGGTGTTTCCAGCGGCGATCGCCCGCGAACGTCCCCACTGGCAACATGTGCCCCTGCTAGACGTCCAACAGATGCATGTAGAAGGCAGTCTTGAGCGCTGCATCCGCGTGTTGATTCATGTGAATGTACCTGAACCCCTAGCGGCGGTTCATCACTCTTATCTGCGGCACGCTAAAGAGCTGCGTCCTGATTTGAGCAAGACTGAAGTCGGGCTTGGAAGCTAATGCTGCGCGATCGCGTACGGCTATATTACATCGGGTTTCTTTGTGTTGGGGAGTGTTGGTAGCGTGTCACACAAATAGTGGGCAACAAGCACATTAGCGTAGTCAGAGTCATGCAGTGATGCCATCGTGCGCTGCGGTTTATTGATAGTCCTCGTTATT
>DBGGTD010000674.1:0-2144 GCA_051162585.1 Elainellaceae cyanobacterium | reverse complement strand
CTCTTATGGAAATCGAAGGCAAGATCTACGGTTTGCTGGTGCAGTTAATTAACGGGGTTCCCAAACTCCGGATAGCGGGCGCCGAAGAACGAGCCTTTGCCCACTGGGGACACCACTACATTCAGCAGCTTCAACTGACGCTGAGTACTCAACAGCTCGAAGATGGCGTCAATGTCTTCAACACGATTATGCCGACTCTGACTACGATCGCCCTGTTTTGGCTCGCCAGTACGCTGATTAATCCTGAGCAAGTCATCAGCGGCAATGGGCTCACTGCGGGAGATTTTCTTGCCTTTAACGTTGCCTTTGGCACCTTTATCGGAGGAGCTACGAGCCTGAGTCTGACTCTGATTGAGGTCTTAGATATCATTCCACTCTGGCAGCGATCGCAACCCATCCTAGATGCCCAGCCCGAGGTCGATCTAACAAAAGCTGACCCAGGACGGCTCTCGGGTAATATCCATGTCGACTATCTCACCTTTCGCTATCGCGACGATGGTCGCCTAATCTTAGATGATGTGACGATTCGAGCCAATCCTGGAGAATTTATTGCACTGGTCGGTCCGTCAGGGTCCGGCAAATCAACGATGATCCGATTGCTGCTCGGTTTTGAAACCCCCATGTCTGGAACGGTGTATTACGATGGTCAAGACTTGGCAGGTTTAGATGTTTCGGCAGTTCGTCGGCAGTTAGGCGTTGTGCTCCAGAACGGGCGCATCAGCGCGGGCACTATTTTTGAGAATATTTCCAGCGGAGCCTTGATCACCCTAGACGATGCTTGGGACGCTGCCGAAATGGCAGGGTTAGCCGATGACGTACGCGCCATGCCCATGCAGTTGCATACCCTCATCAGCGAAGGCGGTGGCAACCTTTCCGGGGGGCAGCGTCAGCGGCTGATTATCGCTCGTGCCATAGCTCTCAAACCGCGCATCTTGCTGCTCGATGAAGCGACCAGCGCTCTCGATAATCGTACTCAGGCGATCGTTAGCCAAAGCCTCGATCGGCTGAATGTGACGCGGGTTGTCATCGCCCATCGTCTGAGCACTATTCGCAATGCCGATCGCATCTATGTTTTAAAGTCAGGTCGCGTCGTCCAACAGGGCACCTTTGACGAATTAGCCCGCCAAGATGGAGTATTTGCCCAACTCATCAAGCGCCAGGTCGCATAGTCTCGTATGCCGCCTATGCTATGGCTTGAGGTAATGGTTCTACCCTAACCGGCTCTCCCCATAAGGTTGAGATGACCTGTTGAGCGGGTTGCACCTCGCCGCTCGTCCAAAAGCGTTCAGTGCCCCCCGGAGAATCGATATTCAGCAGGTTTTGCTCTGCAAGCACGCGCGATAGCTGACGAGACACCGCTTCCCCCGTATCGATAATGGTGATATCTGTCCCAACAATCTGATCGATCGTAGTGCGAAGGAATGGATAATGGGTACAGCCCAACACGAGCGTATCTGCTCCCGCTGCCAAGAGCGGTTCTGTGTAGTGCTTGATTAGGGTATAGGTAATGGGGCTAACTAGATCTCCTGTTTCAACTTGCTGAACGAGCAGCGGACACGCTTGCGTGAGAATCGTGACCTTTGCTCCAAAGCGATCGCGCAGCAAGGAAAACTGGGCACTCGCAAACGTTGCTTCGGTTGCCAAGATGCCCACCACACCTGTTTTTGTAATCGTGACGGCAGGCTTCACAGCAGGCTCAACTGCCACAATCGGAACCGATACCGTTGCGCGAAGATGGGCAACGGCTGCAACTGTTGCAGTATTACACGCAATCACGAGTGCCTTAACATTCTGCTCCAGTAGAAAATGACTCAATGTCATGGCGCGCTGCCGAAGATAGTTAGCAGTCCGGATGCCATAGGGAACATGCCCCGAATCCGCAACATAATAAAGATGTTCATTGGGGAGTGCTGTCCGAATGGCACGTAATACGGACAACCCACCGACCCCAGAATCAAAAACGCCAATGGGTGCAGAATTCATACATCAGGTATGACGGGTTAATAGCTCCGAATGGGGATTATAGTCTAAATTGCGCAGCCGTCGATCAGAGACGACCTTTCATAGAATAAACTGGCTGGCGCTCAAGCGATTTGCATCAACGCTTTCGAGCATTACCAAGGTTTGAAACGCATTGGGCATCC
>DBGGTD010000673.1:0-4062 GCA_051162585.1 Elainellaceae cyanobacterium | reverse complement strand
ACCCTGCAGGACGCTTCGCGTTCGCGTAGTGTCTCCCTTAGGAGAAACAACCGCCGGCCTCCGCAACTTTTGTCAGTCAATCAGATCGATCCCTGACGCAGCGCATCTGCTGTGACTGGGTTTACTCGCAACTGCCGATATCTCCCATAAAGCGGATCAATGCGGTCAGTGCCGACGTCAACCAGGCTCAATTTTTCTCATACTCAATCGGCATGCCTACTCCCTCCCCTCCAACCTGGGCAGATTTTCGTCCCCGATTTATTCGTCTTGCCATCATCAATGTCGTCTCAAACCTCATGGTTCCGCTGGCAGGGCTAATCGATATGGCATTTCTCGGACATCTTGCGGACATTCGTCATCTCGCAGGGGTGTCGCTTGCCACGGTGATCTTTAACTATATCTATTGGTCGTTTGGCTTTTTGCGGATGGGCACAACCGGGCTGACTGCCCAAGCCGTTGGGCGAGGCGATCGCCACGATGTGCTGCTCACGGGTTTCCGCAACGGCCTTCTTGCTCTGGCATTGGGACTGATATTGCTCATGCTGCAATATCCGTTACGCGATATCGGGTTTGCATTGCTCAACGCCACACCTGATGTACAAGCCTCAGGGAAAGCATTTTACGACGCTCGTATTTGGGGATCACCAGCGGTGTTGCTTAACTACGTACTCATTGGCTGGTTCCTCGGACGTGAAAAAGGAACGCTGGTGCTGCTATTTTCTGCCGTCGTCAATGGGGCAAATGTGGTGCTTGATTACGGGTTTATCGTGCAGATGGGATGGGAAAGTGCTGGGGCAGGCTTGGCAACTGCACTGAGTCAATATCTAGCGCTAATGTTTGGGCTTGTTGCAGTCAGTCGGGACGTCTCCTGGGCACAGATGCGGGCGATCGCCCCGCATCTGTTTGACTGGGCAGCTCTTAGAGCGGTGTTTACCTTGAATGGCGATATTCTAGTTCGCACATTTGCCCTGACGACCGCATTTGCCGTGTTTACAAATATTAGTGCCGCGCTGGGGACGGTAGCGCTAGCCACCAACACGCTACTTTTGCAAATCATCACGCTTGCCGCCTATTTTATTGACGGCCTTGCCTTTGCCACCGAAAGTATTTCTGGAGTGATTCGCGGAACGGGCACAACCGAGCAATTAGTTCCTCTAGTGCGGTTCTCGGGCGGAGTCAGTCTCGTCGTCGGCGTGGCGTTTGCGCTACCCTTCGTGATACATCCCGATCTCTTCTTTAGCGTGCTGACAAACCACCAGACCATTCTCGATGAAGTTAATCGCTATGTTATTTGGCTGCTGCCGGTCTTGGGGTTTGGTTCAATCGCGTTCATGTTAGACGGCTACTTTCTAGGATTAACTGAAGGACGCATTCTCCGCAATGCCATGATTGTCTCTACGCTGCTTGGATTCATTCCGTTGGCGATCGCGGGATGGTATTTCCAAAATTCTCAAATCCTTTGGTTATCGCTGACCTCATTTATGATTGCTAGATCAATTACGCTGGCTTGGCAGATCCCCGCCACACTGAATGCGGGTAAACAATGACTAATGCCTCAAAACCGCTAGCCTACTCAGAATCGTTATGAGTATGATATATTCGTAACAGTTCGTAAATTATGGTTCGACAAATCGAACATGATGCCCATGGGCAAACAGCTTGATAGCTCTGCTGGGCGTATCAGATTTTCCGCGAGTATAACATATAGAAGCGTAATCTCACATCACGTATAAGGAGAGTTCGTTCATGACTTATCAGACAGAAGGATGTTTGCGGGTTGGTCAACCTGCACCTGATTTCACTGCAACAGCAGTATATGATCAGGAATTCAAGACAATTAAGCTGTCTGACTATCGTGGTAAGTATGTTGTCTTGTTCTTTTATCCTCTAGACTTTACGTTTGTTTGTCCTACTGAGATCACTGCATTCAGCGATCGCTTTGAAGAATTCAAAAATTTAGGTACTGAAGTTCTTGGTGTTTCAGTCGATAGCGAATTCTCTCACCTTGCTTGGATTCAGACTGATCGGAAGTCAGGGGGTGTAGGAGATCTCAACTATCCACTGGTTTCTGACATCAAGAAAGAAATCAGCACCGCTTTCAACGTACTCGAACCCGAAGCTGGTGTGGCTTTGCGTGGGCTATTTATCCTTGATAAGGACGGCATTATTCAGCACTCGACCATCAATAATCTGTCATTTGGGCGCAATGTTGATGAAACCTTGCGTGTCCTGCAAGCCATCCAATATGTTCAAACCCATCCGGATGAGGTGTGTCCAGCAGGCTGGAAGCCTGGTGAGAAGACGATGACTCCTGATCCAGTGAAGTCTAAAGAATTCTTCGCGGCAGTGTAGCCAAGTTTCCGGACATCAAAAAGGGGCTTGAGCCCCTTTTTTGCATTGAATTTTTATGCGGTGATGATGAGTGATTCGTGCGATCGCCCAAGAATGATGCGATAGATCCTTCTAGCGATTGTATCGCCCTAGTTTAATGATGGCGGTCACGATATATAAGACAATGGCTGACCCAATAATGGCAGGCACGATGTAAACATTTTGAATGTGCCACCGGAGAAATGTGATGCACTAGTACTTTCCCAAATTGAGAGAGAACGCTCCATTAAACCCCTAAATTTTTTCCAAATTGCTTAGCTGCCTAGTTCTTGAGAACGCTGACAGGCCGTTTTCACAGCTTCAATGAGGGCTGAGCGAAATCCTGATTGCTCAAGAGAGGCGATGCCTGCGATGGTCGTTCCTCCGGGGCTAGTCACTCGATCTTTTAGCTCAGCCGGATGGAGCCCTGAGGTTTGCAACAGTTCAGCGGTGCCGCGAACAGTCTGGATCGCCAATTGTGTTGCGATCGCTCTCGGCAACCCTGCGGCGACTCCTCCATCAATGAGTGCTTCGATTGCCACCGCAATATAACCAGGTCCTGAACCAGACAGCCCAGTCACTGCATCCATCTGATATTCAGGAACCTCAACGACCGCGCCAACGGCTTCGAATATCTGTTTTGCAAGTTTGAGATGCGATTCTGTAGCATATTGACCCGGCGCGATCGCAGTCATGCCAACCCCGATAGTTGCAGGGGTATTCGGCATTGCCCGCACCACAGGCTGATTGGGAAACGCAGACTCCAACCGGTTTAGCGGCATTCCTGCCAAAATTGAGAGCACGACCTGGTTGGAGCGATCGCTCGGTTCACGATTGGCGATCGCCGTCCTTAGATTCGCAATCACCCGATCAAAGATTTGCGGTTTGATTGCTAACAGCACAGCCTTGGAATCTAATATGATTGCCGCATTCTCAGATGTAACGTCGACCCCATACGACTGATTTAAATAGTCGCGTCGCGTCGACTGGGGATCGCTAACGACGATCTGCTCAGGCGGATAAATCTCTCTATCGACAAGACGGGATAAGAGAGCTTCTCCCATTACCCCGCCTCCGATAATCCCAAGTTGCTTAGACAACAGAACGGCTGTCTCCTAAATGTTGTGACAACAGTATGCGCGAAAAGACCGCACCAATTAAGCCATGCGGGCTTGATCGGTTGTCCAAGCAGGGGTGGGTGCCATCGGACGGCCCGATCGAACAGGCGGCTGTTGCATTGGAATATCTCCAGCAAATCCTGGCTGCGTACTGACCTGAACACAACTTGGCGTAAACAGAAAAATGCTTTCCCCGATTCGTTCCTGATGCCCATCAATGGCGTATGTTCCACCCGCCACGAAATCAACCGATCTCTGAGCCTGATCTGGGTCCATAACGGTCAGATTTAAAACCACAGATTTGCGCTCTCGCAGGGCTCGAATAACCTGAGGCATTTCTTCAAAGCTGCGGGGTTCGATCACGACCACTTCAGACATGCCGTTCGCTGCACCTGGCATGCCAATGACATTATTCATTGCCCCAGCCGTAGTGCCGCGATCCATCGATGACAATGCTGAGCGCTCCCTCATTCTTCGACGACGAGGTTCTTCCTCCTGCGCGGGCTCAATATGCTCTTCCTGATAGAGATTTTGATATTCCTCTCCATCCATCTCGTCATATTCATATTCATAC
>DBGGTD010000672.1:0-5193 GCA_051162585.1 Elainellaceae cyanobacterium | reverse complement strand
GAAAGCAAGCGTGCCTTGAGAGCGTCCCACGTCGATTTATTCGCACCAGCCGAGGCGGCAATGATTACGAAATTTCACTGCATATGCATAAAGCAGGCTGGGAAATTTGGTACAACCCGGCGATGAACATTGAGCACTATATTCCAGCGTGGCGATTAGAGCGTCCCTATCTGTTATCAATCGCCCATCTCTATGGGCTATGCACCTGCGAACTACGGATGATTCCTGCAACCTCGTGGCAGCGACCCATTCTATTGGCCAGAAATTTAGCGGGCAGCTCAAAGCGAATTCTGATACATCGCATTAAATACCGAGGGAAAATCAGAACAGACCTTGGTTTAGCCTGTGAACTGGCATTTTTCTGGGGAAATCTGCTCAGTCCATTTTTCTATCTGAAAAATTCCGTTCGGCGACGACTTGCCAAGTCTGCTAAAACCTAAATACCCTGGTCATGCTGCTCGTTTATGCTCATTGCAGAGTCAATATGTTATGCCGCTAATCTCGGTGATCATACCCATGTTTAATGCGGAGAATACGATTCGAGAAACCATTGATTCTGTGTTGCAGCAAACCTTAACCGATTTCGAAATTATTGTGATTGATGACGGATCGACCGACGCCTCACTGGATGCTGTCAAACACATCCATGATTCTAGGATTCGGGTTCTCTCACAACCTAACTCAGGAGCGCCAGCTAGCCGTAATCGCGGATTAGCTGAATCGACTGGAGAATTTATCGCTTTCTTAGATGCCGATGACGTTTGGACTCCCGACAAACTAGCGGCTCAGATAGATGCATTACAAACCAATCCAGATGCGGCTGTCGCCTACAGTTGGACTCAATTTATCGATGAATCTGGACAGGTTCTTAGCTCAGGACGGCGGATAACTGTCTCCAACGATGCCTATGAGAAGCTGTTAGTCATGAATTTTTTAGAAAATGGCTCGAATCCGCTCATTCGCCGACCCGCCCTAGCTGAAATTGGAGGGTTTGACGAGTCGCTACTCAGCAGCCAAGACCGAGATCTCTATCTGCGTCTTGCCATGCGCTATCGGTTTGTGACGGTACCCAAATATCAAATCCTCTATCGCATGACATCGGGGTCGATCACGTCTAATTTATCGCGACAAGAACGACAAGCTCTAGAGTTTGTTAATCGGGCATTCATTCAAGCACCCGCTTCGCTCCAGCACTTAAAACCTAGAAGCCTTGCCCATTTATATCGATATTTGACGCTCCGAGGATTAGAAGATGAGCCCACGCTTCAGCGAAGTCTGGCGATCGCCCGATGTTTTGCCCTCACTCTCCGCTACGAACCCTCTCTTCTTTGGCGACAAACTCAGCTCATGACAGCCGTTGCGGCCAAAATTGCAATCGGAATTGTGTTGCCCTCTAAACAGGCGCAAGCGGTTCTCAAAAGGATTGGAACACGACGACAGCAGCAGCGCAACACGTAATCAACTGAGAGAGCAAACCGATGGGTAAACCATGTGACGGTATTTTTGTTGTGGGCTGTCCTCGTTCGGGTACAACATTGCTCCAGAGCATGTTGGCCGTTCATCCCGCCATCTTGTCATTTCCTGAATCGAAGTTTTTTTTATATCTGGTTTCGCTGCCCGAACATCGGTCGAAACGATACGCAATGGGGCTAGTTGCCCCCCGGCTGCGTCCGATGCTCAATCAGTTTTTAGTCGAAATCGGACACCCCGAACTGCAGAGACGTTTACCCAAATTTCCATTGATCCGGCTATATACTCGCTATTTCGTCACGACTTTAAATGAGCTAGCTCGTGCTCAGGGGAAAAAAATCTGGCTAGAAAAAACGCCTGATCACCTCCGCTACATCAAATACATTGAAACATTTGTTCCTGGCTCCAAGATCGTTCATATTGTTCGCAATGGATCTGATGTCATCGCATCGATGTTTGAACTGGTAAAACGGCATCCTGAACGCTGGGGGCAATATTTGAAAAATCTCGATGATTGTATCGAGCGATGGACTGAAGATATTGAAATTAGTCGTCGCTATGTAGGGCAGCCCAATCACCTAGTAGTGCGATATGAAGAATTGGTAAGCAACCCCTATAACGTGCTAGCTCACGTCTGCGAATTCATCGGAATTCAATTCGACGAACGAATGATGAGAGAGTATGCTCTGGCTGCTAAGCCTCTAATTCGAGAGCGAGAAACCTGGAAAGCAACGGTAGAGGGAGAACTGAAGAACGCGAATTCTCAGAAGTTTTACACAGTATTGGATAAGCCGCAACAACACTATGTTTTAGACCGGATATCTCGCATTGATTTGGAGTGGGCAACACTAGCCGACGCTAATTTAGATTAAAACCTGCCAATTACGAGTGATCGCTTTCCCAGAAATTTGGGAATTCTAAGGTTAGAAAATGGTGTCTTCCTATTCGACACCATCAGGCTTAGATATCTCGACTACGTTATGGCAAATCGCGCCGCCCTCAAAGTTCAGCCATTACAAGTGCTTGAAGCCGTCTGCTTAGGAGGGCTAATAATGCTGGTTTCGGTTTCGGTTGCGAAGTTCTTTGTGCATGAACAACGACTCGATGCAGCAAACGGCATCTGGTGTGTGCACATGCAGTCGCCCGATAAATGGGAACGTTTCTATGGAGACGATTGCAAACGCGTTACGTCAGGCTATTTGCGCTGGGACACTCGTTTAGAGTAGTTCATCTTAATTAATTCAATAATCTGCACTAGCTCCTCAATCGGTGGTGAGGTATTCTGATTGAGGATTTTGAGGCAGAACCTTCATGACTTGGCAACGTCCCGATAAGCGAAAATCTGATGAATTACGTCCTGTTCGATTTGAGCGCCAGTTTACTCGGTTTGCGGCAGGTTCAGTTCTGGCTCATTGCGGAGATACCAAAGTTCTCTGCACGGTTAGCGTGCAGCCGGGTGTCCCTCGATTCTTAGAAGGTAAAGGGCAGGGTTGGCTGACCGCCGAATATCGGATGTTGCCGAGTGCAACGACGCAACGTCAACCCAGAGAGCTGCTCAAGCTATCGGGACGCACGCAGGAAATTCAACGGCTAATCGGGCGTAGCTTACGGTCTGTTCTAGATATGGATGCGCTAGGAGAGCGCACCTTTATTGTTGACGCAGATGTACTACAAGCCGATGCAGGAACCCGCACAACAGCAATTACGGGTAGTTTTGTGGCGCTTAGTGACGCGATCGCCAAATTGATGAGTGAAGGAGAACTGGAGCGATCGCCTGTACAACATCAAGTGGCAGCAGTATCCGTAGGGCTATTGGAAAACGAAGCCTTTTTAGATCTCAACTACCCGGAGGACTTGGCAGCCACCGTAGACTTAAATATGGTCTTAAATACAGACTTAAACATTATTGAGATTCAAGGGACTGCCGAAGAGGGCAGCTTTAGTCGTAGCCAACTGAACCAAATGCTGGATTTGGCCGAAAAAGGAGTCAGCGAATTGCTTGAACTTCAACGGCAAGCTTTGGGCGTCCTTTGACAGTGGATTACTTGATTGCATGCAAAATGTAAATAAAGTACTGAACCGCAATTTTCTTATCGTTCAGAGCCATAATCGCGGGAAACATAGAAGCTAGATATACTCAATGAATCTTGAATAAGATTTTCATCTGAGTCTAATCTCATATGCCGAGCGAATTGCATTCTGACATGGTGTTAAATAACTCTACCTTATTAGAATTCGTCACCCGAATTGCTCAACAGATACAGCAAACGCGATCGCTCTCGGCAATTCTCCAGACCGTGGCTGTTGATGTTTGCCATGTGCTGAATCTTAAACAAGTCAATATTCATCAGTTCCAAGAGAACGGAACATGCACAACCCTTGCAGAGGCGATCGCGCCCAATCCAATCGCTGTTCAACGCAGTCAGGTCGATTGCAAACTAGCCGCCCATGACGATGTCCATCATGACAGCCTAGATTCGAAGATATCTCATACCTTGATTGCATCCGAGCTAAACTCACCTATAATCGAGTCCCCCATTATCTCTGAGCACACCTCTTGGGGACTGATCACCGCCCATCCTGACGACGAGCTTAGCTCCGATGAGTATGTATCAACGCAGCGCCTTTTAGAATATGTCGCGGTTCAGGTAGCGATCGCCATTCAACAAGACAAGGCTCGGCAGCAATGCCGCAACCAACAGTCTCGGTTTCAGCAATTGGCGGCTGCGCTACCGGGCGTTTTCTGTCAATGTCTTCAGCAGAGTGATGGTTCAATTCACCTTCAGACAATAAACCCTGACAGCCTTGAAACCCTTGGATTTAGTCCTGAAGACAGTCATCTGACGCTAGAAACATGGCTTGACTCTATTTACCCCGACGATCGGCCAGCGCTTGACCACGCTTTGCAGCAGGCAGCTCAACAGGTCCAACCGTGGAGTTGGCAAGGCCGAATTCAAGGTTTATCGGGTGACCTACGCTGGCTTCATGTGATCGCCAACCCAGACTTGCAGCGCGATGGCAAAACACATTGGTATGCGTTGATAATCAATGTCACTGAAGCACAGCAAAATATTGTTAAAACCCAACAAACTCAGCAAGTTCTCCATCACGCGATGGAAGCGTGGGGCAATTCTGAGGCAAAATACCAGGCACTCGTAGAAGGAAATCCGGCGGTCACGTATATCGCAGCGATCGACGAGGTCTTCTCGACGCTTTATATCAGCCCCCAGATTGAAGATATGCTGGGGTATTCGTATAGTGACTGGCAGACAAATGCGGGGCTATGGTGCAAATGCATTCATCATGACGATCGAGATCGCGTCTTGGCAGAGCTTACAGCTCAAATCGATTCTGCTAATGCTTACATTCAAGAGTATCGCATGATCACCCTTGCAGGGGAAAGGATTTGGATTCAAGATCATGCCGTGATTATGTCTGCCCAAGATGGGCAATCGCAATTCATTCAAGGCACGATGCTTGATATCACGAAGCGTAAGACTTTAGAAGACACGCTGCGGCTTCAGGCCAACCAAGAACGGCTGATGAGCAGCATGATCCAGCGTATTCGCCAATCTCTTCAGCTTCATGACATTTTGCAGATGGCGGTCGAGGAGGTTCAACGATTTCTGGGCACCGATCGAGTCGTCATCTTCAAGTTTGAGCCGAATCATGAAGCGATCGCCATCACAGAATCTGTTCAGCATCCTACGCAATCTGTGAAAG
>DBGGTD010000671.1:0-7938 GCA_051162585.1 Elainellaceae cyanobacterium | reverse complement strand
TATCCAAGATTGGAAAGGACACAAGATTCGCTACATTAGAACAACATTTGAGATTTGGGATAATACTAGCAATCAAGGCTTCCCGGGTGTCTGGTGGGAGCATTATAAAGACGATATTCCCCTAGGACGATGCGATGCGATCGCCGAGCTTGACTACAATACCCACTCAAAACGCTATGAGATTCGACTCGTTGCGCTTCGTGAACACGAGTCAACAGCATCTATATCTCTGTCTACATCAGCAGATTGGATTGTAGACTGTCGAAATAGTTCATCCAACCCGCCTTCAGCGCTAGCACCTCAACCAAACATTCTTGAAGTTGTTCATTGTCCGAGCACATGGGACGACTTACAGCCTTGGTTTAATCAGGCTGTGGCAGAACGAAAAAAATTGGCGATCGCATATCCTCCGCCCACTCTTGATTCACCGACACACGTTTGGAAAACCCTAGTTGGTATCGCCAAATATCTCAGTCGGACAGGAGAATCAACGACGCTAGCGCACTTAGAAAAGCGGCTATGCGTTAGCGATCGCACCCTTTGTATCGGGCTCGATGCACTTCAGGCGATAGGCTTCACTGCAGTATTTGCATCCAATGATCAAAAAATAGTCGGCATCACATCAGCAGAACCCAGTCCCGGAAGCCCTGGCAACGCTCCCATGATTGAACCTATGATTGAAAAATTTATATCGGCAGTTCGAGAGGAAAATTTTCGAAAGTCTTATTTTTATACAGTCCCGGTAGAAATTATCCGAGACGTTGCTCATCAATCTGTTCTAATTCGGTCAGTAAGCTAATCGATCAACGTTTGTGTTTTAAAGGCTGCAACTGAGCGTGCTTTCTTCCAATGCGATTTGCAAATCTCCAAACGCCCGGTGTAAATCATCAACCCTGTGAAATTTCTCTAGACGATGAAGAACTTTTCCTTGATCAAACAACAGCAGAGTTGGCAAATTGGTAAGTCGATACGTATTGGCTAATTTGAGATTTTCATCGGCGTTAATACTGACAACCTTGATGCGTTCTCCCCATTCTTCCATTAAGCGATTCAATTGGGGATTAATCAGGCGACATAACCCGCACCAAGGAGCCCAGAAATTCACTAAAACAGGCATAGATTCTGTTAAAACTTCTTTTGTAAACGTTTCTTCACAAACTGCTGTTATCATGATCCCTCTAAACTTTTAATTCAATTCCTCTTTGGGATCATATCTTACAAGCACCTGTAACTTGAGAAAATAAAGGTTTCGGTTTCATGACGTCTTGAATCGCCAGATTAGCTGATTAATCAGACATTTCACCAATTTAGCCGAGCTGCACTGTGAATTAGCGTTGGATGTAACCACCACAAAAACAGTATAAAAACAGCAACCCCCAAATAGGAGGGACGAAAAAATTCGCTGAGTTTGAATGTTTGTCGTCCTTGTAGAATCGCTAAAAACGGCACAACAGATGTGCGAGTTTTCGCTGCTTCAAACTCATGTCCAAAGCGCGAACTCAAACGGCGATCGCCATGCCACACACCGAATAAATGATGCAAAATCAAACCAACTGATGTGACAAGAGTGAATGTCGTTCCTAACCAAATGCTATGGGCGATGCACCAGATAACTTGACCCACCATTTGAGGATGTCGAGTCACGCGAATAATTCCGGTCTCATATAAATGGACTTGGGGTTTCTGAACCGCTGCAATTTCTAGGAGATTGAACGTTGCTGGATACAAAAAAATAAACGATATAGCAGACAATCCCCATACCAACGGTTCAATTCCCGGAAAGCCCTGAAAATTCCATAGCCGCAAGCCGTCATAGCGATGGTTAAGAAAATAAACAATCAGTACCGTAGCGAATGGGAGGCTAATTAACGCAAACAAAATTCGATACAATCGCGGGCCTATCCACTTTTCTCCCACAGGCCGTAACGCTGCAAGACCGCTGTGGGCTAGCGCAAATCCAAATAAAAGCCCAATCATCACGAAATGACTGGATGTAAGCCAATCGCTCACCATAACCCCTTGAACGTTTAACGACGTGACTGAATAGAAAGTCCCTTAAAAGTCCCTTACTGTAGCAATCCCAGATGGGTTATGAGCAGTGGGGCGAGCGCAGCCCGCCCCACTGCTCAAACACAATTCACAAGCGATTTAGGATCGCTATAGTTATTAGGGTATCATTTTCAATTAACTGTCCCTAAAACCTTGATCAACAGTCATATCCTTCACAACTCGTCAGCGCTTTGCTTTTATATCAAGACAGCATCATCACTGGCAATGAGTCTGGTTTAAATCAAAAAATCTACACCTGTGTCCCTCAAATCAAGTGTATACAGGCATCCCTGAATACCATCCCACGTTGCAATGCATAACTCATAGGGATCGTGAATGGCGATCGCTGTTGGATGATGGGGGCCATTAATTCGATTAATGGGGCGACCCTCGGGATCAAGGAGAAGAATATGACCCTCCGCATCAACGACGACATATCCCCAGTTTGTGACGGCAAGGTGCTGAGGCGCAATCTCGATGGGCGATCGCATCACTCGAAACGGTTTCAAGTCAATCAGCAGCACAGAATACGGATTACGCTGATCAAGCGCGAGCAACCGATAAGGAATCGGAGTCGGCGTGATTTGACCCAGCAGCGTACTTATAGTCAGAGAACCTAGACGATTCCCCCGTCTAGTAAAAAATTCAAGCCGGGTACTGGCTCCCTTTCGCTCATCCGAACATTGATAGCCTGAATGAGGCTGTTGCTGCCCCGTAAACGCAGACACAATTACGACATGATGCCCATCAAGCGCAAAGACTTTTGGAGCTTTCAGCGATGTGTCAAACATCCGCAGTGGAATTGGATGAGTAGCAATCACTTCCGCTCTAGGTGTATCTGGCAATCGTTGAAACATTAAAGCATTAGCATAAGCAGGTGAAAAACTGTGAGAACCATCTGTGGTAATTGCGGCTAGCCATCGTCCGTTAGGGGCGATCGCAACTGAATAGCTATGCTGCAAGTCGCAGACAAACTGAGCAATGGGTTGCCTAGGAAAGGTATTCGACACTGAAACCTGATATAAGCCGCAAGAGGCGATCGCAAAGCATCCCTGAGGGCGAGCAAATAGTTCCTGAATTTCAAACGGTAATGTCACGGATGACCAACCAGACAAAGATGGTATTGCTTGCTTGATATCATCGATTGGTTCTAAATCGGGCGATTGTAACGATTGATTCGATGAAGAGGAGAGAACTAGTATGGATTTATCAACACATGCATAAAGAGTGTCACTAAGAGTGTCATCAGACACTACAGAACTATCAGTCTGTTTAGAAGAACTTGTCAGAGATGCATGGTAGATATCAAGTGCTATACATTTTGCTGTCAAGGGTTTGCAAAACTTCGGCTTAAAGGGACGAATAATTGCTCGATTTTCTGGCTGAGCAGCAAGAAGTTTGATAGACCGCGTCGTGCTTCGATGTAGCTCTAGCTCATCCGGTACGACGCTTCGAATCATGCTCAACATATCAGCTGCAGAACGAAAGCGCCGTGCTGATAGCTTTTGAAGAGATATATGCAGGATGGGGCGTAGAGCCACAGGAATAACGTCTGGAAATTTGATGACCTGATTTAAGTGAGCAGACATCAATTCGCTGGGTGTGCCCGAAAAGGGGCGATATCCTGCAATCAATTCGAACAATAAAATCCCGACTGCATATAGATCTGATGTAATTGAATATTGTCCATAGAAGCGTTCTGGAGCCATGTATGCAGGTGACCCTGTATTTCCCGCCTCTTTGTCAGACAGATCTTGACATAGGCGAGCAATTCCAAAGTCAGAAATGCGGGCAAGCCACCCCTCGGACTGCACGCTCAATAAAATATTTTCAGGTTTAACATCACAATGAATAATTCTCCGATTATGAGCATGTTCTAGACCCATCAAAATATCAGAAATTAATCGAATGATCTGATGCAAATTAAGTGGATCATTTTCGCTGATGAGACTACGCAATGTACCACCTTCACAATAATCCATTACCAGATATCGCCCTGCGTATGTATGCTCAAGCGCATGGCAGGTCACAATATTTGGATGCTGCAAGCTGAGAAGGAACCGTAGCTCACGCAAGAATTGATGGGTGGGAAATCGTTGATGATCAAGGCTTTTAAGCGCGACAAGCCGTCCTGTTTTGCGATGAATCGCGCAGAACACTCGGCCAAATTGCCCCTGACCAACAAGGCCAAGGAGATGATAGTTTGACTGCTTAGTGGGTGCGGCGAAATGGTTTGACACAGCAATCTTGATGATTAATCACAGAGTTTTTGCATAATTGCATCATGCTCCATGCCGCTAGCAACCATTCCTTCAACAGGCTGAATTCGTTTGGTCAGTCCCAAAACGAATTGGTTACAGTCTTTACTCATGGACTCGCAAGTCGTCTGGATGCAGTGAAGGTCTCGCCCAGTCAGTTGGCTAAAAAAGGCGCTGAGTGCTCCTGCTTCAAGAAAACATGCAGGCTTATCGTCTTTGGGTGCTTGTCTCGCAAATGACGAATTCCAAATCTGAATAACTAAAAATCCGTGGTCTTGATAGGTTCGATCAAGTTCAATTTTTCCCCAACCATGAGTAATCCAGCACTGCTGAATGCTCTGCATAAATTCCACCATGGACATGTCAGCAACGGCGATGTGGTAATAGTCAGTTAATTCTTCGCAGAAGCGAGCGTAGAAATTTTTGCCCCACCAACGGCCACAGTTGAAGAGCACCATTCTCGAAGCGAGTCCAGTTTCTTTCTCCAAACCTGAATAAATTCCTTGAAGGAGAGTAGAAGGTAACGCTAGAAGGCGATCGCCCCGACGGTTTTCGAGTAGCCCAAGTTCTAAGTCGCCCTTAACGTAGATATCGGTAGCAAAATAGTTTCCCGGAAGGTGTTGGTCAATGAGTAATTCAGAAATAGAGATCATAACGTGTGGTTTCGTGTAATTAAGGGATAGGTGTCATCGCCTAAAGGCACGATAGACAAAAGTTCAGCATTAAGAATCCAAGGCTAGACCAGAATGAGAACTGTATGCTCTGGAAGTTAGTAGGCTTTACTTTTCAAGCAAAAGTAGTGTTTGGTTGGCCTAACAATATTTCTTGAGCCAATACCAAATGAGGTCTAATGAGATTCATCTGACTCGGTGTTAAGACATCACCTAGACGGCGATCGAGTAACTGATATAGAGTCTCATCAATTCGCTCTGTGTTGTATATCTTGATAGGTTGTGCGAACCATCCTGACAGGCGAGTTGGTAAAAATGCCTCATCATTTAAGAGCATTGCCATCGCACAGTAACGCATGATCAATAAAGCAGTCTTGATGCTACGTTCGAGAGTCTGTGTACTTGCTTGGGGAAACTGTGCCTCAAGCTGATTGGCAACAGGCTGCATAATGGCAACTTCTTGATCGCGTAGATGTCGATACGTATCTAGTCGATCAGGTAGAGAATCGACATATTGATTCAAAACTCCGAGCTCATCAGGTTTAAGATACCGATTCTCGGCGTCGTCAAAGATTGATTCAATGTTGGTATGCATTACGAACTCCTCAGTCTCAAATACAATTCACAAGCGATTTAGGATCGCTATAACAGTAAGGATTCTAAAGTTCAACAGGATGATGCGCGTTAGAACGCTCCGAATCAAAACAATCCTGAAAGATCATCAAGAGTAAAATCATCTGCTTCGACAGATAAGAGGGGGACTTCAATTTGGGCTGGAGCAGCAATGACTCGGGTGCCTTCCCAGGGAATTAGATCAAAAAACTGACTAACACTAGCAATCATGCTTGGCGGCGCTTTCTGGGAGTTCGTTGCAGCCAGAGACGTTGATAATTCAACAGGTTGAATCGGTACGTTATCCCAGTTAAATACAGAGAAAAAGGTTTGAACTGATGAAGTAAGCCAAGGCTGAGATTCTGTTGCAGAGACATTTTTCTGAGCTAGCGTCATCGTACTCATGATTAGCGTTCTCCAGTCCGTAGACGTTTCTCGATGTCGCGAGCAGTTGCGCCTTCATTCATCCAAAAGCCGGCAGCATCAATGCGATCGTGTCCACCCAGGAGAAACTTGCAGTATGTTTCACCCATCGAGTAACACTGAATCTCAATGCAGGCAAGCTGCTTTTTGACCATTTCTGTGAAGAATCCAGCAAATAGACCTGCATATAGATAACAAACAGGTTTGCCGACATCTCCGAGCGTACGAGCAACTGCCGAATCGAAAAGGTTAATAAACATAAATCCTTGTTTGCGATCGCCCATATCAATTTCCCATCGTCCCCATCCTTGGGAAGTAAAGGGCCACCACCATGTTTCTAAAAGGAATAAGAGATTTGTTTGACGCACACTGCGATCAAACTCGTCGGCAAACCAACGCTCAAAGAAGAAAGCGTCTCGTTGTCCCCAATGCTGCCCAATGGTATACATCGTTGCACCAGCAGCGTCGCCAACTTCTTCTTCTAAGCCCTCAATCAAACCAATAATGAAGTCTTCACTGGTTAAAACGTTTTGGCTTCCATTCCAGTCTTCGAGAGTTCCTTCATGGGAGTCGAAGGTAAAGAAATCTCGAAAACTATAATGGTTATGCTTTTTGGGGTGTTTGATTTTAATTGGATTCTGGTTGTTTGTGGCAGTTAACATAATCTTGTCCGAACAAGGTCAAGTTGAAGAGGAAAGCAAGTACACAGGCACAAATGAGCCAGACTAACGCAAAAGAAATCTCAAACGGTTTATGCAAATCGAATGAGATGCGTTCAGAAATGAAATGCCCTTGATTTGTCTGAAAAAGATAACTGACGGCGATATTTCAGACATCGTTGACTGACACAACTCTTGAAAGCCTATTCTGCCGTAGGTGGGGTTAGCGATAGCGTAATCTAACAAATTCTTTGCTGGTGTTGGGTTTCGTGACCTTAACCCAACACCAGCAAAGAACTTTTGTCAGTCAATCAGATTTCAGACTAGATCTATAAAGGGATTGGTGTCTAACTCGGTTGCTTTAATTTCAATATTCCCTGGCTTAAGCAAATCTAACCAATTTGAATAAAAGTCTTTAAATATAGCTTTACGCTCTCACGTTAGGACGCTAAACGTGTGTAGAACCCTCGCACCGCGCGGGTTCTACACACAAGCCTGAGCCCGTAGGGCTATATAGCGATCCTAAATCGCTTGTGAATTATGTATGAGCTATCTGGTTAACGCCATATCGTGTGTAAAGGCGATCGCCAAATCGGTAATGTTTCCCTACCCTCCACAGTTGTTGAGAGATTAATTGAGAAAACATTACCGATCTTTATAATTCAGTCAGCGTCATTAAACACTTTATGGCGCTGAGACACCTAACGCAGCACGATTTAGTTCAAGAATTGGACGAAGCAGTTCCATCTCAGCGGCAGTCAAATGCTGTTTGATTACCTCTTGCATCATAATGTAAGTGACTTCACAACTCCGCTGAGTATTAAACGCCTTCATAATGGCCTGGAACCAAAATAGTAGACGCTCTTGTAGCGTCTTCGGATCATTGAGTAAAAGAGCAGTAGCCGAATATCGCAAGACTCGAATTGTATCCTGCTTCCATTTGACAGAGATATCTTCTCCTCCCACTTGCAGGAGATTTGAATCGACGGTTCGAATCTTTGCATAGACTTGTTGGACGATTTTGACCTCAGCCGCTCGAATTTTTTGATAGGCGCTTAGCCGAATAGAATAGGAGCCTATGTATTGATCTAAAAAGCGTAATTCTGAGTCAGTTGCAAATCGACCGTCTGTTTCAACACTTAAACAATATCGTTGGCTAAGCATCTTCAAATGACCTTATTAAGATTGATCAAACTTCATTAAGAATAGCCACGTCTCATGGGGAGTGGTTCTGTAAATTTGCTGATTAATGGCAAAAAGTAGGAT
>DBGGTD010000670.1:0-5221 GCA_051162585.1 Elainellaceae cyanobacterium | reverse complement strand
GAAGCGTGTTGTTTAATCGCGATCGCATTTTAGTTGAAACGCTCCAAGGGCAATTTAGTGATGGCCAAGTCATGGCGCGGGGCGTCATTCCGATTTTCTTGCCGCTGAATGTGGACGATGCTGAGCCTCCTCAGCCATTGACCGTTACCCTGGCGGATATTGAGCTGAATCTAAAAGGACTCTATAACGGCGGCGTCAATGGGGCGATCGCCCTCAATGGCACGGCTCTAGCTCCTCAACTCACTGGAGAAGTCATTTTGTCAGATGGGCGAATCTCCTTGCCGGATCAAGCCGTCGCATCAGCCGTAACGCAGGCTTCATTGGCTGACTTTGGCGGATTTGTCTCTCCCCCCCAATTCAATGACTTGGAAATTACCTTAGGCGACAGAATCTTGCTGACCCGAGCACCGATTCTCAACTTTGTGGCATCTGGAAATTTATTCATCAACGGCACTTTCGATGATATTCGCCCAGCCGGAACGATTCGTTTGCGGAGCGGCCAGGTCAACGTGTTTACGTCACAATTTAACCTAGACCGCACCCATACCAACATCGCAGAATTTATTCCCAATCGCGGACTAGACCCAATCTTAGATATCCAGCTTGTCACGTCTGTTCTTGAAGAAACGCGCAGCCCTGTCGTCTCGACATCGCCGTTTACCACCTCGGAGATTGCGGATATCTCTGCATTTGACTTTGGGGAAGTGCAAACCGTTCGCGTGGAAGCGAGTGTTATGGGGCCTGCTAGCGAATTATTTAGCAATATCGAGCTGAGAAGCAGTCCTCCCCGAAGTGAGAACGAAATTCTTGCATTGCTTGGGGGTGGGTTTGTGGATACTCTAGGTCGCGGAGACAGCGCATTGGCGATCGCCAACCTCGCTGGATCTGCCCTGTTAACCGGGCTGCAAACTCTACTCAGCAATGCGTTAGGCATCAGCGATTTTCGCTTGTTTCCCACCACCGTCATTGACGACGATCGCGAGCGCGGTAGCACCGATCAGGCAACCGCATCCTTAGCGCTCGCTGCCGAACTTGGATTTGACATTACCAGCGACTTGTCTTTTTCGATCTTGCAGTTGCTTACGGTCGAAGAACCCACCCAATTCAATATTCGCTACCGACTCAATGACCAATTTCTCCTCCGGGGCACCACTAATTTCTCAGACGACACCCGAGCTGTATTAGAATACGAAATTCGTTTCTAAATTGCTCTCTTGCTTCCCATTCAAAAAGCTGCTCATGCCTTCTCTGTCTGCCGACCTCAAAGCCCGACTTGCTACCCCGCTGACTATCGGTTCGGCGACCGTTGCAAGTCGCGTTTTACAATCGCCGTTGTCGGGGGTTACCGATTTAACCTTTCGGCGACTCGTGCGGCGCTATGCTCCTGATTCCATGATGTATACCGAGATGGTCAGCGCCAGTGAACTCCATCACGTGCGCAAACTCCCAATCATTATGGAAATTGACCCAAACGAGCGACCAATTAGCATTCAACTGTTTGACTGCCGCCCTGATTTTTTGGCAGAAGCGGCTCAGAAAGCTGTTGAACAAGGGGCAGATACGGTGGATATCAATATGGGCTGTCCGGTCAACAAAATTACAAAGAATGGAGGAGGGTCGTCACTACTGCGTGATTCCGATACGGCAGCGGCGATTGTGCAATCGGTTGTTAATGCGGTAGATGTGCCCGTGACTGTCAAGACGCGCATCGGCTGGAGCGACGACACCATCAATGCGGTCGAGTTTGCCCGACGCATGGAAGACGCTGGAGCGCAATTGCTGACGCTGCATGGGCGAACTCGCACTCAAGGCTATAACGGGCCTGCCCGATGGGATTGGATTGCTAAGGTCAAAGAGGTCCTAAGCATTCCTGTGATTGCCAATGGCGATATTTTCTCGGTTGAAGCGGCTATCCAGTGTTTAGAGCAGACCGGCGCCGATGGAGTCATGTGTTCGAGGGGAACGCTGGGCTATCCTTTTTTGGTTGGGGAGATTGATCATTTTCTCAAAACTGGCGAACGACGGGAATCGCCCAGTCCTTTGCAGCGTCTTGAATGTGCGCGAGAACATCTTTGCATGTTGTGGGACTATAAGGGCGATCGCGGCATTCGACAAGCCAGAAAACATATGACCTGGTATGCAAAAGGCTTTCCCGGAGCCGCCGAGCTCCGCGATCAGCTATGTCGTATCGAATCGGTTGTCCAGGGCTGTGACTTTCTTGACCGGGCGATCGCTCAATTAGCAGCTCCACCCCAATCCAGCACACTCCAGTCAACGATACCTACATCCGGGTCCGCATCAGACGTTGCTTGACTGGCTTAACTACAATTCAGCAAATCGGATAATCGTGGATCAGTAAAATCATGAATGACCAACGTGGCTCCCATGCCTTCAAGAATCTGAGGATCATGGGTTGTTGCTACGCCGATCGTCAAAATGCCCGCGCCAACGGCTGATTGTATCCCTGATGGCGAGTCTTCGAATGCGAGACACCCTGTTGGGGTTACGGCTAGCTGGCGCATGGCCTCTTGGTAGGGCATCGGATGGGGCTTTCCTGCTGCAACGTCTTCACCGATCACAACAACCGGAAAGGTGGTGTCTAACTTTAGGGTTCGTAACATAAAATGGGCATTATCAGGAGGCGCATTGGTGACAACGGCGCGCTTTAGTTGGCGATCGCTCACCCAGTCGAGTAAATCCATGAGCCCCGCCAGCGGAGTCAAGGAGCTGACTGCCCGTCGACGAAACTCCGCTTCTTTATTAACGCTAAATGTGCGCCCATCATCGGCTGATAAATGGGGTAATAAATCTCGAAGAATATCAATATTGAGCCGACCACTGATATGCTGCTGATAAAATGCGTGGTCAATGTCTAAACCATACTCACGAAGTAGATCTTTCCAGATCTGAAAATGGATGAGATCGGTGTCCGCGAGCGTCCCATCCAGATCAAACAAGATCGCATTTAGCATGGGTCTGAATCACCCAAATGTCGATCCATTCCAACCCCACATCGAGCCCTTCGCATCCGCAAACTCAATATAGGTACGGTTGGGAGCGATTCCAAGAGCTTGATTAATCGCGTCACAAAACTCTTCGCTCATTGCCTTCGTTTGAGTGGGGCTCATCGTGCCAACGCTCTTGATTTCGATATAGCACGTCGGATCAGTCGTGCCTCCAAATGTCATTGGCACATTCGGCTCAAACGCGGTCATCACATACGATTCAGGCTTGCCCAAATGGCTTGCCAGACGAGCAGATAACTGTTTAAGCATCGCGTCTATGTCTGATTTGTCAGTCGCAGAAACTGACGATTGAACCTTGATTAGAGGCATAACCCTTGTATCCAGAACAAATAACTACGGTTTGAACCAGCGAATTGAGTGGTTTATGAATGTAAGTTGCAAGCCATCTCTGTCACGAGGCTATCTGGTGAGATGTTGATTTAAAGCATGTCTATAAGAATGGAGAACCGCTAGCCACCGTATTGCCAGCCTGTGCTTTCGAGCAACAGAGGATCTCCCTCCCGGTGTATACCCGAGGCGACGACCTCTCCTACATATACGGTGTGATCCCCCTTCTCCACAGCCCCGACGACCTGGCATTCGACATATCCCAGTGAGTTGGAAACGATCGGGCAGCCCGTTTCTCCAAGGTGAAATTCAACATCTTCAAACTTATTGCCAACCAGGCGTTGAGGCTTAAAAAATTTCTGAGCAATCTCTTTCTGCCCAGCATCTAAAAAGCTAATGGAGAATACCCCGCTGGTTTTGATCATGTCGTGCGATCGCGAATCATTTTTTACGCAATTGACGACAAGAGGGGGTTTAAATGATGACTGCATCAACCAGCTCACCGTAAACCCGTTAATCTCATCCCCATCCTTTACGCCACAGACATACAGTCCATGAGGAATTTTCCGCAGCATCGTTTTTTTGGCTTGTTCGTCTAGCAAAGTAACGTTACCCTCCACGACTTATACATGGTTAAGTTTAATATCAAAGTGCGATCGCACTCTATCCCTCTAGAGACGGTTTCAATCACATAATTCTTAATCGATGAGCCATTCACACCAGATGACAGGTGTCCTCGAATCTCATAGTCTGATCTAAGGAGAGATAAAGACACCTTTCAATCTATATCGATCCTTAATCGCTCGATTCTGCTAAAAAATGCCGTTCTCTGATACAAACTATGGCCCTGAAAATCGTTGAACAGTTTGACGCTAGCTTTGAGCTAGACTCTGAGGCTCAAGCCACATTGTTCGCACTATTAAAAAGCGAATCATTTTGTCAACAGATTTGTAATCAATTAGGGTGCGATCGCGTCGAATGTACAGAAATACTATTTCAGCCCGTTCCTTACACAGCAACCGCAACCAAAGGCATGCCGGTTGAATGTGAGCAGTATCATAATTCTCCCGATTACGCCATCATCAATGTGCCTCCCAATTTTATGTTCAAGGCGAAAATCTTCAAACCAAATCGCCTATGTGCCATTTATCAAAAAACGCATTAATCACATTCATCAACTATTCATCAACTAAAGACTCATGACCCCCTCTGCCGATTTATCAACGCTGTCTGCCTTGAAATATCTTCCATATATCAATGCGGACGGACAATTGCCCGAGCAATTCGCAAGCAAGGTAGGTATCTATGCCATTTACGACCACGAGAAATGTTTGCAGTTTGTGGGCTATTCTCGTGATATTTTCATGAGCCTTCAGCAACATCTAGTGCGTTGCCCCAATCAGTGCCACTGGATCAAGGTTGAAACAGTGTCTCGCCCCAGCCGGACGCTTTTAGAAACTGTTCGCGATGCTTGGATTACTGAAAATGGATCAATTCCATCTGGGAATTTAAGTCACGAAACTCAATGGACTCAGCCAATTGATGTCAAAGTTGAGATGACGGCAGAAGAACATGCTGCCTGTGAAGGCGCATCAAATGAAACAGATCACGCTAAGACGCTAAAGAAAATTGCTCGCCGCACCGAAGCCGCAATTCTTTCAGTTCTTCACGATAGAGGATTAAAGACTCCAATTCGATTTGACCCTAAGTTGAAGGAGCAGGGATTACTTAACGTCAAACCTTGATATATAGCAATCCTAGATGGGTTATGAGCCGTGGGGCGCGCTGAGCCCGCCCCACGGCTCAAACACAATTCACATGAGTTGTAAGAGGTGGGGTGGGCGTCGCCCCCCCCACCTCTTACATAG
>DBGGTD010000669.1:0-2582 GCA_051162585.1 Elainellaceae cyanobacterium | reverse complement strand
GCTCACAACCCATCTGGGATTGCTATATATGGTGATTTCGAATGCATATGTTTCTTAGAGGAAAATGAGAAAGCTATGAAACGTAGCATTATTTTTAAGTAGTTTGATATCAGACATACACAGCAAAATCTAATCGAAAAACCAGCCGAGAGCGGTATAGTAAAACCATTCGTTATGCTCTAAATCAAGCAGTCTAACTTTGTCGTACTATGGTTGTACTATGTCAGATGTTTTACTTCGTGAGTTGAGCAATTCAGATATTGATTGGATGGTGGCAAATGGGCAACGGTTAGAGATAGCAGCCGAAACCATCCTCGTCCAACCTAAAGAGCCTCTTGAATCGATATATTTGCTACTAAGTGGAACATTAAGTTTAGGAATTTCTGCTGAAGATTTAGGCGATCGCCAAGAAATCACGCGACTTACCCAGGGCGAAATCGTCGGGGAAGCGCCTATTTTTGATACACCATCGCTTGCAGAAATCCGAGCGGTCGAAGATTCGTTAGTGCTAGCAATTCCTCGGCAGACACTCCTTGAAAAGCTGAGGCACGATATTCAATTTAGTGCCCACTTCTACCGGGCGATCGCGCTGATTATGGCAGAAAGACTCCGCCAATTGCTCGAAATGCCAGGGCAGATTCAAGATGCGAGCAGTCATCCGGGGCAAGATGCCCTGCTCATTTTCGGAGAATTTAGAGACAGCGATATCGACTGGATGACGATGATGGGGCGGGTTGAAAAAGTGCCGTCAGGGTATTTGCTTATTCAAGCTGGCAAACCCATCGATGCGCTCCATATTGTCTTAGATGGGGTGTTTACCGTATTGGTGACTGATGGAGACTACAATTCGCTGACACTCTGCTTTGAGTGTGCAGAAAAGACTGCTAGCACCATGCGACCGATCGCCAATCTGACCCGAGGAGAGATGGCCGGCACCATTTCGTTCCTTGACTTTCGCTTACCGCCCATCACCATCAGAGCTGCAAGAGAATCGTTGGTGTTGTCTATTCCTCGTCAGCAAATGACGACCCACCTGCAAAACAACAAAGGGTTTGCAGCTCGATTTTACCGAGTGTTAGCTATGCAGTTATCACATAGTCTGCAATCGGTGTTGAGTCGGTTAGGATGTAGCGGATCGTCCTTTGATGCACGCCAGCATATGGATGAAGCCTTAGATTATGAAGACGAACTAGACCTAGACGAACTGCATCACGTCTCTCAGGGAGCAGCTCGGTTCAATTGGATGATGAAGCGCCTGGGGGTTGGGAGTAGCATGGCATGACAAGCGATCGCCAAAAAAACAAAACCACTATCTTTCGTAAAGAATCTCTAGAACGGCTTTCCTCTCCCGAACAGCTTGACCAAATCATGCAAGTGGTCAATCCCAAAAGCTGGCTGCCGCTGGTTGCCTTGGGTGCGGTGATGGGGTTTGCACTACTTTGGGGCATTTTGGGACGCATTCCAATCACGGCTACAGGCAGAGGATTGCTGGTATATCCATCAGATTCGACTAGTGAACTAGTTGGGCTCGCCTATTTCAATCAAGGGGAGGGCGATCGCATTCAGCCTGGAATGTCCATTATCTTGGTACCTGAAACCGCCACATCTGAGCGCGTCGGTGGCATCTTGGGACATGTTCGAGAGGTGTCGAAACCCGGCATTATGACCCTTAAAATGGCGCGAGAAGCACCCACAGCAGACGCAACAGAATCTCACAGCGACGTGATCGAAGTATTGGTTGAACTAGAAGAAGATCCCTCTAGCCCAAGCGGGTATCGGTGGTCATCGCGGGGTGGCTCTGGGTTAACTCTATCAGCCGGAATTACGGCAACAGCCCGAGTGACCCTTGAAGAAAAAGCCCCGATTACGATTGTGTTTCCGTTTTTAGACCGGAACTGATTTTAGACCGGAACTGAGGGGTCTCAAACCATGTTGATCAACCCGTTATATTCATTACAGACTGCCTTTAAGGCGAAATCGGCGCGAGTCAAAACACCCACCCTCCTTCAAATGGAAGCCGTTGAATGTGGGGCGGCAGCCTTGGGGATCGTGTTGAGCTATTACGGCAAAATTGTTCCCCTGGCAGAGTTGCGTCAAGCCTGTGGAGTCTCGCGAGATGGTGTAACGGCTGCCAATGTACTGAAAGCAGCACGCAACTATGGCATGGTTGCAAAGGGGTTTAAGAAGTCATTAGAAAGCCTGTCTCAGATTCGTCTCCCATTCATTGTATTTTGGCACTTTAATCACTTCTTAGTTGTAGAAGGCTTTGGGCACGATCGGGTGTATCTCAATGATCCGGCTGCTGGGCCTCGGCAGGTGACCTATCAAGAATTTGATGAAGGATATACCGGCGTTGTTTTACTGCTAGAACCCGGAGAAACCTTTCAGCCCGGGGGACAGCAACCCAGTCTGATCTCTGCACTGATAGAGAGACTCCAACATTCAACAGGGGCGCTTTTATTTTGTATTTTGGCGGGTTTTTTATTGGTTCTACCTAACCTGATTTTGCCCGCACTCAGTCAAATTTTTATTGATAACGTGTTGGTAGGCGGGCGACTGAGCTGGTTGCCCTACGTATTAGC
>DBGGTD010000668.1:0-3470 GCA_051162585.1 Elainellaceae cyanobacterium | reverse complement strand
CCCCGTTATCGGGCGAGACGATGAAATTCGTCGCACGATTCAGATTCTATCTCGCCGGACAAAAAACAACCCCGTGCTCATTGGTGAGCCAGGTGTTGGTAAGACGGCGATCGCCGAAGGATTGGCCCAGCGCATTGTCAGCGGCGACGTGCCCGAATCTCTGCGCGATCGCAAGCTGATTGCCCTGGATATGGGTGCGCTAATTGCGGGTGCCAAATATCGCGGTGAATTTGAAGAACGATTGAAAGCCGTTCTCAAAGAAGTGACTGACTCTGAGGGTCAGATCATCATGTTTATTGATGAGATTCATACCGTTGTGGGTGCCGGTGCAACCCAAGGCGCAATGGATGCAGGCAACCTGCTGAAGCCGATGCTGGCACGAGGCGAGCTGCGATGCATCGGCGCGACAACGCTCGACGAATATCGCAAATATATCGAGAAGGACGCAGCGCTAGAACGCCGATTCCAGCAGGTCTACATCGATCAGCCCAGCGTAGAAGATACGGTTTCGATTTTGCGGGGTCTGAAGGATCGCTATGAAACCCACCACAACGTGAAGATTGCCGACAGCGCCCTCGTTGCGGCTGCCTCGCTCTCAACGCGATATATCAGCGATCGCTTCTTGCCCGATAAGGCAATTGACCTCGTTGATGAGTCGGCGGCCAAGCTGAAAATGGAGAGCACCTCTAAGCCTGAAGAGCTAGACGAAGTCGATCGTAAGATTCTTCAACTTGAGATGGAACGACTGTCATTACAGAAAGAAGTTGATCCGGCATCGCTCGAACGGCGTGAACGGCTTGAGAAGGAACTCGCTGACCTTAAGGAAGAACAGTCTGCGCTCAATGCCCAGTGGCAGGCAGAGAAGGAAGTCCTCGATCAGCGCAGCAAGCTCAAGCAGGAAATTGACCACATTGTAAATGTCGAGATTCCTGAAGCCGAGCGCAACTACGACCTCAATCGGGCGGCTGAACTGCGCTATGGCAAGCTAACTGATCTCCAGCGCCAGCTAGAAGAGACTGAATCTAAGCTGTCAGAGGTTCAAAAGAGCGGGCGATCGCTCCTGAGAGAAGAAGTGACCGAAGCAGACATTGCCGAAATCATTTCTAAGTGGACGGGCATCCCAGTCAGCAAGCTCGTCGAGTCTGAGATGCAAAAGCTGCTGTATCTCGAAGATGAACTGCATCAGCGGGTGGTCGGTCAAGACGAAGCAGTGACTGCCGTGGCTGACTCGATTCAGCGATCGCGTGCGGGTTTGGCAGATCCCAATCGTCCGACAGCGAGCTTCATCTTCCTCGGACCCACTGGAGTCGGCAAGACCGAATTGGGCAAAGCCCTTGCTGCATACCTGTTTGACACCGAAGAAGCGATGGTGCGCATCGACATGTCTGAATACATGGAGAAGCACTCTGTCTCACGCTTAGTGGGTGCGCCTCCCGGATATGTGGGCTATGACGAAGGCGGACAGCTCACTGAAGCGATTCGTCGTCGGCCTTACTCAGTCGTTCTCTTTGACGAAATCGAGAAAGCCCATCCCGATGTATTTAACATCATGCTGCAAATCTTAGATGACGGGCGAGTCACCGATTCTCAAGGGCACACGGTAGACTTTAAAAATTCCATCATCATTATGACCAGCAACATTGGGTCGCAATATATTCTCGACCTGGCAGGCGATGACGCTCGATATGACGAAATGCAAAGCCGAGTCATGGATGCAATGCGCAATAGCTTCCGTCCAGAGTTTCTCAATCGCATTGACGAAATCATCATCTTCCACAGCCTTAAGAAAGAGCAACTGCGAGAAATCGTTAAATTGCAAGTCCAGCAATTGTCGAAGCGTCTTGACGACAAGAAAATGTCGCTGCGTCTCACCGATTCTGCGCTCGACTTCTTAGCGGAGGTCGGATATGACCCGGTGTATGGTGCCCGTCCGCTGAAGCGTGCCATTCAGCGTGAGCTTGAAACCCAAATTGCCAAGTCAATTCTACGGAGCGAGTTTCATGACGGTGACACGATTTACGTCGATGTAGAAAATGAGCGGTTGTCGTTTAAGCGGCTTCCCGCTGAATTGGTGACAGCCCAATAAGGCATGTCCTCATGGCTGAATGACGGTTTATAGCGGTATGCGCTTGCGTTAGGACGTTGAACGTGTGTAGAGTCTCCGCGCCGCGAGGGGCTTTACACACAAACCTGAACCCGTAGAGCTATATCACTTGCGCATAGCGGAGAGAAATTGCCCCAAAAACGGCAGCCCTCCAATAGCAGGCAAGAAGTAGCGAGACGTGCAGAGTAGCCCCAGAGCTGCCCCTGTCGTTGCATCAAAATAGGGCTGATAAAACAATATCAGTGCAGCATCGCGCGTCCCTACCCCTGCAAAAGTGAGCGGCAGCAGCCCCGCCAGAATGCTCAAAGGCGATAAGGCTAAATTCACTACAAAGGGAACCCACGCTTGCAACGCCAAGATAAAAAACCAAATTTGCAGCAGATGCAGAAACCAGATAAAGACAGACGTGACGCTAATCGTGAGGAGTTGGCGCTTGTCACTCCAGAAATAGCGATGCATTTCATCCCACGACACCTGCAGATTCTTAATCTTGACTTTGAACGATTTGGGAACTACGCCGTGAACAGCCGAGAAAAACAGGGCGGCAAACGGGCGCGAGCCTAACATCAGTAGCCCTAGAACTAGCCCACTTCCGACCCCAACCGTCATCAGCCAGAATAGGCTATCCTTCTGGGGATAAAGCACGAGCCCAAATATGCACCACAGCAAGAGCGATAGCATATCGCAGGTTTTCTCAAACACCACCAATGATAGAGACAAGGGCCCGCTCAGATGCCCTCGCTCTCGCATGAAGTACGCTTTGGCAATATCTCCCATCTTCGATGGCAGCACCATATTCAACGTACTCGCCGCTAAAATTAAGCGATTCGCCTCTAAGAAACCGAGCGTTGCTCCAGACGGCATGAGCTGCTGTAGCCGCCATGACGTACAGAGGGTAATCGGAACCACCATCCCCAAGCTGATTGCCATCCAGAGGCCATCTGAATTGGCAAAGACACTCAGCAACCCTCCAAAATCAATCTTTGAATAGATAATCAGCAAGAGTGCAACGCTGACGGCAATCGAAATCAGTCGTTTTAGTTTCTTCATGAGCGAATGGTGTTTGATAATCAGGGCGATTTTGTTCTGTTATAAGCGTCGCGTTAGTTTCAACGGTTGACCTGGCACTAATCGCTGCACCTCGGCGCTCAAGTCTAGCCAGGGTTGTAATTGCCCCGCTTGAAAGGTGCGACTCATCACCACGTAGATCGACGTTTGGTCACTGCCAATACCAGCCGACATTACATTCTCCCAGTCGGCAGCTTGAAGTTCGTCGAAGACATGCCAGGCGCCGTTCTCCCAGCGAAACTGACGAGAAAACAGGAACGGGGTACTTTTCTTTCCGGTAATCAGGACGCGCTGCAGC
>DBGGTD010000667.1:0-2400 GCA_051162585.1 Elainellaceae cyanobacterium | reverse complement strand
CTGGCGTTAAATCCGCAGAAATATTTGCAGAACAGCCCGCTATGCCTGATATTTCGGGCGATCGCACACCAGAATTGCCCAGTAGCGTTGTTCGCACCAAGTACTTCGCAATGCCTCCGATGACGATTCAAGACGCGTTAGAACAGCTAGAACTCGTTGATCATGACTTCTACATGTTCCGTAATGCCGAAACCGGGGAAATTAATGTGGTCTATGAGCGTAACCACGGCGGGTACGGGGTTCTTCAGCCTCGCAATGGCAATGGTCATGTCCACGGAAAGCTCGGGGAGATCGCCCATAACGGCGACCAAAACGTTAATCATGTGCCCAGTCAAGCCGCCGAAGCCTCCCATTAATCGAGGAGGGCGTTAGTCGGATCTAGATGGTGGGTTATACCATGCCTGACTCTCAAATCTTCTAAGCTAAGAAGGAATAGAGTCGGGCATTTTTTAATCTAAACCTCATCCAAGTCAAGAACGGGAGATCTGCCTATGAGAAAGCTCCAGATCTTGGTTTGGACTTGGTATCACAACATCGTCGAATTCATGGCGCAAATCTACACCTACGCATTCTTCAAACCGCCCTCCGAGACAATCGAATTGCCTCTCGGAATCGAAGGTCAACTCGATTTAGTCGTCAGCCCTGAGAATGTGGCAGCGTTGGTTGAACCCAACTTATCTTCGACAGAGTTTCAGGCAAGCGATCAGCGTCTGATGCGGGCAGTTCTGTCCCACGATCGCGTCATTCGAGATATGTTTCATCAAATCGATGCGCTCTTGCCGCTTCGATTTGGCACCTGTTTTTTATCCCATGACGGATTGTTAGAGCATGTCAAGGCTCATAGCCAAAATTATTTACACACTCTATCGATGCTATCGGGAAAAGCAGAATATACCATCAAACTCATTCCTAATGACATTAAAGAACAGGATACTTCCCAGTCGGCGAGCGGTCGAGATTATTTTCTTGCGAAAAAACGACAGTATCAAACAATAGCTCGTCAAAAACAAAATCAAGAGGCCGAGCGCGATCGCCTGCTAGATGAGATCAGACACCTTTATCCGTCTATGGTTCGAAGTGATGCATCTGAAGAGGTTGAGCGACTTTATATATTGTGCGATCGCCAGGTCACACCGCCCCTTTCTCAGCACGTTCAACAGTGGCAATCAGCCTGTTCAATGTGGACGTTAAGTTTAGGAGACGCGCTTCCTCCGTATCATTTTGTAGAGTAATTAGCCACCGACGTTTTCAGCAGAAAAATTAAAGAATTTAGGGGTATTTTCCAAATGTTCGAGCCATAATAGCGATGGCGATCGCCCCCGCTAAGGTGAATCGTCTTAAGCAACAGATGTCTCGAAACCGCGATCGCTGTAAGAATTGGCACTATACCCTACGAGCTTAGATTTGTGTATAGAACCCGCGCGGCGCGCGGGTTCTATACACGTTCAGCGTCCTAACGTAAGAGCGTAAGGCTATATCTAGGGTTTGAACGTGGATACACATAGTTTTCAATATCGTTTGTAACCGTATGGTCGAATTTGCCCCTGCTTCCATTTTGTATTCACTGATTGGGGCATTATTGATATGTCCATTATTTATAAGCCCAGTAGTTGCTCAAACGCCGCGTCTTGACATTTCTCCACAACGGCTAGATCTACTTCAGCAAACGATTGACCTTGCTAACGCTGTCGAAGATGAGCAAGACCAAGCAAGGCTGTTACTCGATGTTGTCGAGCAGTATGCCGATTTAGACGTGCGTGAGCCAGCGGTTGAGCTACTGAGCCAAATTCTAGATTTGACTTTAAATCTCGATAACGCACAAGACAAACTCTCGCTCTTGCTGGCGATATCTGAACAGTATGGCAATTTAGGGCAAACTGTATCTGCACTTGAGATCGCTGATTCTGCCTTTGAAGCGGCTCTGGATATCAACAATTCTCAATCACGGGCGATCGCCCTCATCGATGTAGCAGCGCGCTACGCCGACCTGCTAGAACCCGCTCGTGCTGCTGATGCTCTCAACCACGCCACCACCGCCGCCGATCGGGTTCAAGACCGTGACGAACAGGCTGCGCTTTTGGCAGACCTGGCGCTCCAGTATGCAGACGTGGGGCAATACGATCAGTCGGCTCAGCTTTTGGCTCGCAGTCAGCAGGCGATCGCCGCTGCTCGTGATGCAGACGAAAATCCAACGCCGCTAGACCCCCGCCCGTGGGACGGCAATATTGGATTGGCAGGGAATGTGTTTTCTGGGGAGCGCACACGGGGGGTGTTTACCTTGCTAGCAGGCGCAGAGCGGCGGTGGGCGCGAGATGCGTTTAATGTTGGGTTGCGGGTCGCCTATGATTTTGATGAAGGCCGAGACGACGATGAAACCAATATTAGCGGGCAGTTCACCAT
>DBGGTD010000666.1:0-4299 GCA_051162585.1 Elainellaceae cyanobacterium | reverse complement strand
GTCCTATAGCGATCCTAAATCGCTTGTGAATTGTGTGTGAGCGGTGGAGCGGGCGTCGCCCGCTCCACCGCTCACAACCCATCTGGGATTGCTATATGGGCTTAGGTTTGTGTGTAAATTTGTATGACCCTTGGGCACCTTGCGAGGATTCAATGCGTCTTTTTTTTAGATAGGATAGATAGTCTGAGTTTTGAAGTCAGCTAAGGCATATGCCCCCTTAGCCCATAATTTCAGGCTTCATGCTCAGACAAATAATGTTGCCATCAAAGGGTTCGGAGGCATTTTATGGATATCGCTCATTCAGTATTCAAGGTGGGGAGTCGATTAGCAGGGATCACGGTTCTGGCGATCGCCAGTTTGGGAACAGGGGCATTTCGTGGAAGTGCGGTATCCCACACTATGGCTGCGTCTCCCGGCGAGATGACTCCTCAAGCAAGTCTATACGCTCAGAGCAGTGATCCTGACTCTGAAGCATCTATTGAGTCAAACTCAGCTCCCCGATTCTCTTGCCAAATGATCGACGGGGAATATACCGTGATGTACAATCCCCAAAGCCAACCAGAAGAATTTTATTCGTGGGCAAAACCTCAAACTATGGGAGGCGGATGGTCTGCCGATCGTCGCTGTGCTGAAATCAGTCGACGGTTAGAAGCCTATCGTCCTGACGGTTTGCTGGAGATGCGAACCGATGTAGAAAACGGCTACAACACTGTTTGTGTCTCGACAGAGGCGGTTTCAGATTGCCGCATCGTTTTTACCGTCCCCGTCGGACAAGACCCGGTCGTAACACGCGATCGCGTATTTGAGAATCTAGCTGTCGCCGATAGTGGGCAGCAAACCGAAGCCGTCAACACCTATCGTGAAGATGGTACACGCATCATTAATCAAATTGGACAAGAACTAGGGATCAATCTTCCAGCGCTCCCCGGTCAGCGTCGTTCTCAAACCAGTGGTATTAATTTGCGACCCTTCCTAGACCCAGCCGACGGAGGCACTGGAACTCAGCTTCAAGGCAGTGATTCATTCCAAGCCGCTCCTCGTTTAAATCCTGGTAATTTCCGCTAACGGCTATCCAACACGTTATTTAGCAAAAATTTAGGCACAGGAACAATGCATCTTAGACATATTTGATTGTGTTGATCCTCCAGACCGTTGACTCAGCCTGCTCTTGCAGGCTTTTTTATTCAAGCCGGAAGACAAGACTTCCTACCAAAATGAGTCTCTACAAGTCAAGTCGCATCCAGAATTCATGGATAGATTTCGCTAAGAAAGCAATAGATGTTTATAAACATGGTAATATCCGGTTTGCTTGGGACCCCATTCATGCATGTTTGTGATGCTTCCGTAAATTCTCAATATAGGTGTTGAACTAGGACTTCTAGGATGTATCCCTTAAGGAACTGCATCAATTACCATGGGCGACAAGACACTGTTCAATTCTTATCCTGCTTCTAGATTCTCCATGCATCGGCAAACACCTCTACGTCGGACAAAAATCGTAGCCACTATTGGTCCTGCGACCAGCAGCCCAGAAGTCCTTCGTGATCTCATCGAGGCAGGCGCGACAACGTTACGGTTAAATTTTTCCCATGGAACTCACGAAGACCATCAGCGTAGCATTCGGCTAATTCGACAGATTTCTTTTGAGCTCAATCAACCTGTTGGAATTCTTCAAGACTTGCAAGGACCTAAAATTCGATTAGGACGGTTTGAGCACGGTTCGATCACGCTAGAGCGCAACGATACATTTATTCTGACAAGCCATCCCTGTGTCGGAACTCAGCATATTAGCTCGGTCACGTATGGGCCTCTCTCAGAGGAAGTGCCTAATGGAGCTACAATTCTTCTCGATGACGGACGAGTTGAAATGAAAGTAGAAGCCGTCGATCAAAAGAAGGGGCAGCTTCAATGTCGCGTTGTGGTCGGGGGAACTCTTTCTAACAGCAAAGGCGTAAATTTTCCCGGTGTCTATCTGTCTATTAAAGCCTTGACAGATAAAGATCGCAAAGACCTAATGTTTGGGCTTGATCAAGGTGTTGATTGGGTTGCTCTTAGCTTTGTGCGCGATCCTCAGGACATATTAGAAATCAAAGAATTAATTTCAAGTACGGGAAAAAATGTTCCGGTCGTTGCCAAAATTGAGAAACATGAAGCCATCGAGCAAATGGAAGCGATTCTGTCAATTTGTGATGGGGTGATGGTTGCACGGGGTGATTTGGGCGTCGAACTGCCTGCCGAAGAGGTTCCTATTCTGCAAAAGCGGCTGATTTCGATCGCCAATTGCTTAGGCATTCCGGTCATCACAGCAACGCAGATGCTCGACAGCATGGTTAATAATCCTCGCCCAACTCGTGCTGAAATTTCCGATGTTGCCAACGCGATTCTAGATGGCACGGATGCGGTGATGTTGTCTAATGAAACTGCCGTTGGAAAGTTTCCGGTTCAAGCCGTTGCAACGATGGCTCGCATTGCAAACCGGATCGAGCAAGACCAGCTTCCACCCCGTGCATTTGAGGAGACTCTGGGGCGATCGATTCCTAACGCCATTAGCCAAGCAGTTGGGCGGATTGCGCAACAACTCGATGCGTCCGCCATCATGACGCTGACGAAAACGGGGGCAACTGCACGCAATGTATCGAAGTTTCGGCCCAATACCCCAATTCTAGCCGTGACTCCTCATGTGGATGTGGCGCGTCAGCTTCAATTAGTCTGGGGTGTCAAACCCTTATTAGTGCTCAATTTGCCGTCAACGAGCCAAACGTTTCAAGCTGCGCTCAACGTGGCTCAAGAAAAGCATCTCTTGAAAGAGAGCGATTTAGTTGTAATGACCGCTGGGACTCTTCAAGGCGTAGCAGGATCAACAGATTTAATCAAAGTTGAAATCGTGACGGCTGTATTAGGTAAGGGAATTGGCATTGGTCAAGGGTCAGTCAGTGGACGGGCACGAGTTGCTCATAGCGGAATGGATGCTGGAAACTTCAACCCTGGGGAAATCTTGGTCACCTCCCGCACGAGTGCTGACTTTGTTGAAGCAATTCGCAAAGCATCCGGTATTGTGACTGAAGACGACAGTTTGACGAGTCACGCAGCAGTGATTGGGTTGCGTCTTGGCGTTCCAGTGATTGTTGGAGTTAAAAACGCAACTGAAATCATTCGAGACGGCACCATCCTTACACTAGACATGCAGCGAGGCTTAGTGTATTCGGGTGCTCTAGGCTCAAGTCAGGCTGATATGGTACTGCCTGTATAAACAGGGCAGCAGTCCCAAAGCATCGGCAAACACGGGAATCATGACCTTTAGCGCATATCGCTTATAGCCTGATGCTCTCGCGTGAGGACGTCGAATGCGGGTATCTCTGTCAGGACTTACTCTTCGAGAAGCCGCCCGCGTCTATAACCGCCGAAGCCCTTTTTAAAGCTGAGTTTTGCGAGTTGCCCATACTAACTGGGTAATCTAATAGCGGTTTTGTTAAAAAGCTTTTCGGTGATTTTCGAAACGTTTAAGAGAATTCAGTAGATTCTCTCCGATTAAGGAATCACCAATCACACGGATGTCTAGAAAATTCCCTACGTAATTTTTCGGACGCGTCTGTGACACCTTCTCTTGATTTGGGTACTCTCCCTGATAGAGAAAACCTTTAAAGATGAGCATCTTTAAGATATAGCGAGTTTTTGGGCATAAAAACGCTTAAGGTGCTCAAAAATTTGCAATTACATCCCATTATTCATTTTTTGAAGAACCTACTCCTGATGAGGGTTAACGCACGATGGCAACTATCATAGGCAACTCCGGAAACAATACTCTGAATGGAACAAATAGGAGAGATTTACTCCGAGGGTTGGGTGGAGCTGATTTACTCCAAGGATTGGGTGGAATTGACACCCTCGAAGGAGGTGCAGGCAACGATACCCTCCGAGGAGGAGGTGGAAATGACACGCTTGAGGGAGAAGGGGGCAACGATACCCTTGATGGAGAGGCGGGTGCAGATACCCTTAGGGGCGGACAGGGAAATGATGTCTATATCGTTGATAATACGCGCGATCGCACGATTGAAGGTGCTGGAGCTGGTATTGATACTGTTCAAGCCTCTCTGAGCTGGGTACTCGACAATAACCTAGAGAACCTAGTCTTGACTGGCAACTTGGCGATTAACGGAACGGGTAACAGTCTCGATAACTTCATTGTTGGCAATGCTGCCAATAACGCCCTTGACGGTCAAGCCGGGAATGACACCATTGATGGTGGTGGCGGTGATGACCTCATCTTCGGTTCTTTCGGGTTTGATACCCTTTTGGGCG
>DBGGTD010000665.1:0-4006 GCA_051162585.1 Elainellaceae cyanobacterium | reverse complement strand
ATGCTAGCCAGCCTGCTCGATCTTTAATAAAGCGATCGCCCACGGTAGGAGACTCGCTTGCCAAAATGCCAAAAAAGGTATTCAGCATCGAATTAATTCGCTGGGGGGGCAAGAATTTGCCTGTAGGCACCATCATGCCTTTAGAAAACAGCCACGTCACCGCAATGTTGCTTTGGAACGCTCGAATCTGATTGAGATATTGGGCGTCCACCAAACCATGACGGAGAGCGGTATCTAGCAAATCGGTGAGGCGGGGGAGATTTCGCACGAGGGAACCAAACCCTGTGAATACGAGCGGAGACTGAAGCGATGCCGCATCTCCAATAGCAATCAGACGATTAAAAGCGACATGGCGATCGCCCCCCTTGATACTGAAATGCCCTGGAATATAGCCAAATGTCGGTTTTTTCCAGTTCAGCTGATCGATATCACATCGACGATACTCCGGCAGAATTGTGAAAAAGTCTTCGTACATCTCCAGCAGGGAACCCGGATTCTCAGGATTCACCTGATGGTAATGAAATAGGTAAAACGTCAGTTCATCTCCCTTGCCAGGAAATAACTCCCAAATTAGCTGACGCCCTCGTGAAATATCTCCGTGGCTATTGAGCACATCTCCATAGCGGGAATCCCAGACACCCGGCTTAAATCCGCCATTAATCACGGCCCCAACCGTTGGGCACACACTATCGAATGCCCGTCCTCCGTTGATCTGCCACGCAATGGGCGACGCCGTTCCCATCGCATCGACTAGTAATTGTCCCTTTGCTAACTTGGCGGTTTGCGTCGGCAAATGGCTTGCATACACCGTGACTTGAGTTGGGCTGATGTCTGCCTTGATAAATTCAGTCTCATCCCAGATTTCGCCCCCTGCTGCCCTAAACTTTTCGCCACAGATACGAAGCAAATGTTCTGCATCTAAGGCCACATTTAAAACGGTTGGCGTATGCAAAATCGGTGCCTTTGCCTGGGGCGGATTATTCGCATCAAAAAACTTATGAAATCCATCCCGATATTCACGGGCAATGATGTGCTCAAACTCATCTGGGGCAAACAGCCCTAAATCGATTAGGCTTTGAAATTCGTCCCTTGAAATATTCCATTCGCGGTTCATGCGCCCAAATGGAAGCCGCTCAAGCAACAACACTCGATATCCCAAACGTGCCATCACTGCAGCATGAATGATGCCGAGAGCACCTCCCACATAGATCAAATCGTAGGTGGACGAACCTGCTGACCCCAGATTAGAAAATTCAGGAGATTGGAGCGGATGCCTTTCACCGTGTTCGGGCACTGAGAAAATAACCTGCTTCGGCTGCTTTGGGTTACAAACTCCGTCGCGCCAGCGCTGCTCCCACCAATAGACCCGTTTGAGATCATAGTCTCCGTTGGGCATTTTGCGAAAATAGCGAACCGTTTTGGGATAGTAGGGCGCCAGCGCATCAAAGATGGATTCTTTAGGATCAACTGCAGGAGGAATGGGGTAGTGATGAGGAAACTGTCGACGGATGTCTGTGAAAAGGTTTTGAATAATTTGCTTCTCATTGAGCATAGGAGAATTGGCCCACCGGAATGCCTTGAGATAGGTTGTCCGTTGAACAGACCAAATGAATATAGACAGCTCTGCCACGGGCGATTGGCGCTGAGAACCCGAATCACGGGTGACGCCTGCTGGCATCTTGGAGGTTGCAACACCCAGACGAATCCCGTCAGGGGTCAGCGTTTTTTGCCCGGTGCAGGGCTCAAACGTGTGCTGAAGCCATTCTCGGACTGCATTAATCTCGGGCGTAGGAATTTCTATGTAGAGAATTTCTCTCATTTTTGATGATTTTTTTTGATGATTTTTAAACTTTGACTACAATTACCTGACTGGACAGGTGCGACAGATTCAAAAATTGCGCTACACTTCCCTTCAATACCGTGATCTCTTAAAAAACTTTACAGGATTCTCATATTTCTTCAGGGAGTGCATACATTTGTGACAACTATGAATTATCCCATTCCAGAGAACCCCCAACAAATAGCTGCTCTTCGCCAAAAACCCATCGATGAAGAGATTGTTGCAGCGGCGATCGCCGGTGTGATTCGAGTTGCTCGTTCTAACGGCCAATCATTAGAAGATTTGACTGCTGAGGTTCTAGCGGACGATCGAATCTTGAACTCGGAAGTCCGCTGCTGGTTGAGCGAACTTGTCACCCACACGTGGAAAAATCTTCCTCACGACAGTCAGGTAACTCCGTGAACGTTTGTTTCTAGTAGATCTTGTTTTTTATCTGCCAACCATTCGTCATATGAGCGCTTCGTTTGTCTTGACGGAGAGGTGTTGTCAACACGCGGGCAAGATGCCCATATTAAGGTTGCTAAATTCCCCTGTTCCGTACTAGACCACTTTTGTTGTGTTTTGATTGGTTCTGCTTGCTAACTGCGTCTGCTCACCCGGTTATGAAATGGCTGTAGAAACCCAGACGAGTAAACTAGGTGCGAATAATGAGCCATCAATTCCGATGCTGTAGACGTCTCTGGGTGTTTTGGGAGTGATCCTCCAGACGAAGATGATGTTCATTATAATCATGGCGATCGCCACTAGAGGCGTTGGAATCGCCAAGTCGTACAGCCAACCCCATCCCAAAATAGGCAGCAGCAGCAGATTTAAGACAGACCAAATCACCCGATTTCCAGTAACTCCAACCATCAACGGCAGCGTGAGCACTCCTTTCTTTCGGTCAGATTCTAAATCTCGAACATCAAATAGATGAGAGTTTGTGCCTACAAAAATCAGCAAAAATAGAGCAGTTAGTCCGGCAGATAAGCTAAACGACATGTGCGCATACGCCAATGGAACTGAAATCAGCGCGTAGGTAATTGTTCCACACACAATCCAGGCTTTAGACCCCGGAATATCTTTGAGGCGATACCATCGTAACCCTTGTTCGCGGCGCATTGGGAACAGGGGGATGCCATAGATTAGGGGAACTAACCCCCCGCAGCTTACGAGCGGAACGGGACTAGGAGCCTGATAGAGCAGAATTGCAGTGCCCAACACGGCGATCGCCGTCATTCCCCATCCCCATCCCTTCCGAAAGTATGCTTGGGCATCAGGGTCAGGAATTTTTTGGACATATGCATCTGCAATGCGATCAAGATTGTAGGGAATCAGCGCCGCTGTAAAAATGAGCAATGCCGGATGCCAGTCAATCGCAATGCCTAAAGTATCTTGTACGAAGAATACCAACGATGCAATGCTAGCCGCCACCCAAATGTTGGAGTAGACCAACACATTGAGAAAAAGCTGATAAAGCGTTTGAGAAATTGACGTTGAAGACTGGTGAGAATACTGTTGGAATGTCATTAGACTCTAGGAAACGGTTTCATTGAGGAGCGTATTGGGGAAAGAGGTTGAGAAGACGGTATCTAGTTGATGCATAAGGCCCGTAGGCTATGCCTACGGGCCTTATGTAGGGTGCGATTGAGGCCCTAATTGACGCCTGCCAACTCTCGCGAATCGCCTGCGGAAGTATCCTGCATGCGATCGCCAGACTCACCTACATCGGCTTGGGTCTTGATGCGGGCAATGTTATAAACTAACAGTCCAAAAACTGGCTTCGCTAACAAATCAGCAATGGTATAGCCAACTTGTACGCCTACTAATGCATTTGCTCCAGCAATGCCTAACTCTGGCAGAACGTATGCGATTGGATATACACCCCATGACAGGAGTAGGAGTAACCGCATACTGCCGACAACAGATGTTACACCTTCAGGCTGGCGATCGAGAGACTTCCCGAGTTCAACCCACAACACATACAAAATATAGGCAAACGGGATCGTGCTGACAGCTCCCCAGATTGCGCGCGTCATGATGTCATCCGCAATTTCGCCGGGATATCCAGTTACCAGCATCAAAACGGCTGCGACTGCCAGCTTGACGATTAATGGGCGAGCGACCTTCTGTGAAAGTGCGAGAACCGCTACAGCTTCAACAAGTAGCAGGGGCACTGTTAGCAAC